>JAUVIT010000246.1 GCA_030592605.1 Bacteroidota bacterium | reverse complement strand
GGTAAGTGGTACCATCTATAACATAATGGGTCAGCGTATGATGGAGCTTGAGGATGCAACATTTGCACGTATACCCCAGCTGGGCGAAGGCTTCTATATATTCAGGTCACAGGAGGGTGAATCCATCCAGTTTATTGTGACAGAGTAAATAGCTGCTTATCTATTGGGACGACTGCCGGATCTATTTCCTTTGTAGTTCCCTTTGCCCCTGTTTTTACCGCCGCCCTGACTCTGGCTACCGCCTTTGCTTCTTCCACCACCTCTGAAGCCACCCGAACGGCCCCTGTTCTTGGATGGATCATAGGCAGGAGTATCCCCAAACTCTTCGGGAACCGATGATTTGGTGACCTCTTTCTCCAACAGTTTTTCAATGCGGGCAAACTTGTACTGCTCCTCCTGGCTGATCAGGGTAATTGCAATACCATCCGATTCGGCCCGGGCGGTCCGACCGATACGATGTATATAGTCCTCTCCTTCGTGGGGCACATCATAATTGACGATAAGCTCGATATTATCCACATCGATGCCGCGCGACAGCAGGTCGGTGGCTACCAGGATGTTAAGTTTACGGTTTCTGAAATCGAGCATGATCTCTTCCCGCTCTTTCTGGCTCAGATCGGAATGAATGTCCTGTGCTTTCAGTCCTTCTCGTTTGAGCTGTCTTCCCAGCTGCTTGGCCGATATCTTGGTAGAACAAAAGACAATCACACTTTTCAGGTCGCGCCCCTTCAGCAGATGCGTCACCAGGGGAAGTTTCTGCGTTTCGTATACCGCATAGGCAACCTGAAGGATTTTTTCGGCTGGTTTGGAGATGGCTATATTCAGCTCCACAGGCTGGTGCAGTACCTTTCGGGCCAGCTTCCTGATATCATTGGGCATGGTAGCCGCAAACATCAGGTTCTGCCGTTGTTTGGGCAGGTACTGGATGATCTTCATGATATCTTCATAGAAACCCATATCCAGCATACGGTCGGCCTCGTCCAGTATGAGGTATTTCAGGGCGTCAAACTTTACGTAATTGTTATGCAGATGGGCAATCATTCTGCCAGGTGTACAGATAACAACTTCGGTCCCTTCAGTCAGGGCCTTCTTTTCCTGGGCGAAAATGGTTCCGTCTCCACCTCCATATACAGCGATGGAACTTACCGGGGTAAAATAGGAGAAGCCCTCCATATGTTGATCGATCTGCTGTGCCAGCTCCCGTGTAGGTACAATTACCAGGGCCCTGGTTTTATTTGCCTCCCGGGAGGCGATAATATTCTGGATAACTGGAAGCAGAAAAGCAGCTGTTTTTCCTGTGCCGGTCTGCGCAGAACCGATAATGTCTTTACCTTCGAGTATGGCGGGAATTGCCTGTTCCTGAATGGGGGTGGGCGATTCAAAGCCCATGGCACTGATCCCTTCCATCAGGTCGGGGTCAAATGCGAAATCACTAAAATTCAAATTGTTTCTTTCTTAAGTTAAGTGGGGCAAAGGTAGTCATTAAATAATGAACCTTCTTTGTATTAAACAGCTCCAGGATCAATTGGTTCGCCCCGGGTAGGCTTTCAATGCCTCGGCCAGGGTTTCCATGGCCATGGCCAGATCCTCTTTTTTCAGTACATAAGCGATTCGTACCTCCTGTTTCCCCAGTCCGGGTGTGGAGTAGAAGCCCGAAGCAGGGGCCATCATCACCGTTTGGTTCTTGTATTCAAACTCGCTGAGGATCCATTGGCAGAATATATCTGCATCATCCACCGGAAGATGCACAACCGTATAGAAAGCCCCTTTTGGTGTGGGACATATCACTCCGGGCATATTATTCAATGCCTCCACCATAAAATCGCGACGCTCAATGTACTCATCATAGACTTCCTTAAAGTAGGAGTCGGGAGTTTCCAGGGCTGCTTCGCCGGCTACCTGGCCGTAGGACGGGGGACTCAGCCTGGCCTGGGCAAACTTCAGGGCTGTAGAGATCACCTCTTTGTTTTTTGAAATCAGGGTTCCAATGCGAACCCCGCACATACTGTAACGCTTGGAGACCGAGTCAAACATGATCACATGCTCCTCCAGTCCGGGAAGATCCATGGCCGAGAAGTGCTTTTCGCCATCATAGCAGAACTCACGGTATACCTCATCGGAGTAGAGATAGAGATCGTGTTTTTTTGCCATCTTGCCCAGCATCTCAAGCTCTTCCTGCGAATAGAGGTAGCCGGTGGGATTGTTGGGATTACAAATGATAATTCCCCGGGTATTAGCTGTGATAAGCTTTTCAAATTCCTCTATGGGAGGAAGTGCAAAACCATTTTCAATTCCGGAAGTTATGGGGACTACTTTTACACCTGCCGATACCGAGAAGCCATTGTAATTGGCATAGAATGGTTCCGGAACAATCACTTCTTCGCCGGGATTAACCGTGGACATCAGTGCAAAAGTGATTGCCTCAGATCCTCCAGTGGTGACTAACATTTCAGTATGGTCTACATTTATTCCCAGACCCTGGTAAAAGGCAGCCAGTTTTCGCCTGTAGCTTTCATTTCCTGCAGAATGACTGTATTCAATCACCCTGGCCGTCATGTTTTTCACCGCATCGCGGGCCACTTCCGGAGTTTTGATATCGGGCTGACCAATGTTGAGGTGGTAGACCTTTCTTCCCTTAAGCTTTGCCTCTTCGGCAAAGGGGACCAGTCTCCGGATGGGAGAAGCTGGCATTTGCTGTCCTTTTGTTGAGATGCCTGGCATAATATCTTGTAAATTAAATTCTATTCTTCTTCAGCTTCACCTGCAACCACTTTTCCTTTGATCTGCAGTTTTACAGGCGAGTTGGCCGCCGTAGAGTATACAATGACCGACTTTAAAAATGTACCTGTTGTTGCCGTGTTATATTTTACGGTTATTTCGCCGGTGGTTCCCGGTTCAAAGGGTTCATGGGGCCAGTCGACCACCGTGCAGCCACAGGTTGATCGTACCCGGTTGATCAGTATGGCTGTTTCCCCCAGATTCTGAAAGACAAAGGACCAGGTTCCGTCACTATCCTCCACGATTTGACCATAGTCGTGCAAGTATTCTTCAAACCAGATCTCCTGGCCATGTTCTTTTGCCTTCTCTTCCGGTGAATCCTTACATCCCGTGACGCTTATCGCCACGGCCATAAGAACGATAATTGCTTTCAGTGTAATTCTCATAACTTTCATTGAATGCCCAAAAGTACTTCATTTTCATGAAGTGGAAAATGATAAACAACAGGAAGTAGCTATATTCATAGGAAATTTCTATTTGAAGTCATGAGAAAAGCTAAACAGGAGATAAGAGATGAAAAAATTCTGGCAGAGATTCTATCGGGTGCCATCATCTGCAGAGTAGCCATGCTGGACGGGGATCGACCCTACATCATCCCCTTTAACTATGGATACAGTGATGGCTGTCTCTTCATCCATTCCGCACCTGAAGGGAAGAAGATCGACCTCTTGAAACAGAACCCGGAAGTCTGCTTTGAGGTGGAGGATAAGATGGAGATCACCAAAGGGGAGCGTGCCTGTGACTGGTCTACGCGCTACCGTTCAGTGGTAGGCTACGCTAATGCGGAAATTCTTTCAGATGAGGCCAGTAAGCAACAGGGTCTTGAAGTGATCATGGCCCAACACGGGGCTCCTGAACTTGTCGAATTCAATTCGAAGAACCTGGGTCGGATGGTGATCCTGAAACTTACCATCAGCTCCATGACTGGCAAACAGTCTGGCAATTGGACTTGAAATTTTCTAACTTAGTGCTTATGGAAGCAAAGACCCAATTAGATAAAAGCATCGTAGTATCTGCGCTTGCCCTGGGAGCCATGGGAGGGCTTTTGCTGGGTTCTTATCTCTGGCGGAATAATAGTGAACATAGCCTTTCCAGTCACCTGGGAACCTTGAGCAAGGTGGTGGAAGAGATCGAAAAGTTCGATCTGGAGGAGACAGAGCAGTTGAAGGAACGAATTGAACATCTTATCAAAACCATAAAAGAAAGTTATGGCGAGTCTTAAATCTGGCATCGATAAATTCTCGGGCGACTCTAAAACCCTTGTTGAGGATTATCTGAAATTATTTTCCATTAAGCAATCAGAAAAACTGGCGCTGATTCTGGGCATCCTGTTCAGCTTTTTCATGCTGTCTCTACTGCTGCTAATCGTAATTCTGTTTTCATCTTTTGCCCTGGCAGCCTGGCTTAACTCTGTCCTGTCCGGATCGTATACGGGCTTCTTGCTTATGG
>JAUVIT010000120.1 GCA_030592605.1 Bacteroidota bacterium | reverse complement strand
TGACTTCTAACTTCATTGTATAAGCTTAGTTATTATTATAATTGATTGCATAACAGCGTTGTACAAGGATGCGAAGATGCGTAATCAATATTCATAAGTCACCGCTCTGTGAAGAAGTCACTACCCAGTGACTTGCAAAAAACCGAAAATGGGATAGGTAGGAGGCCTGACAGTAACCTAGCATGTAATCCGATGTAGCTCAATAATGGGGTATGTCCAACAAGGATGTTCGGATTGACTTTCTAAATAAGCTACACTAACTTTATATATCCAATCAAAACCTTGATTCATGAAAAAAATTTCGGGCTTAATGATTCTGGCCATGATTATGGCCTTCATGGTGAGCTGTACTGAAAAACCTATTGAGGTCAACAGGTACACCATCGAACAGTTTTACGACAACCTCTCCATCGGAGGAGGAAGTTTCTCTGCCGATGAAAGCAGGCTACTGGTTAGCAGTAACCAGAGTGGCATTTACAATGTCTATGCACTTAACGTGGATGGTTCAGGTGAACAGCAACTCACTTTTTCGGAAGAAGAATCCTTCTTTGCTGAGTCCTATTTTCCTGAAGATGACCGTTTTCTCTATTCTGCTGATAAAGGGGGTGACGAGAACAATCATCTCTATATGCAGGAGCCGGATGGTACTGTCTCGGACCTGACCCCCTGGGAAGGAGCCACCTCCCAATTTGGAGGCTGGACCCGAGATTTCAAATACCTCTATCTGATCTCCAACAAGCGGGATCCCCGTTTTTTCGATGTGTATAAAATGGATCTGGAGAATTTCGAGCCGGTCATGATTTATGAGAACACAGAGAACCTGAGCCCTGCGGGCTTCTCCAATACCGGAAGATTCCTGGCACTGACCCGGGACCTTACCACATCCAACAACGAGATGTACTTGCTGGATCTCAATTCGGGTGAGATCAAACATATCTCGGAGCACGAAGGAGATGCCACCTATTCCCCGGCCGACTTCTCACTGGATGATCAATATCTCTATTACCTAAGCAATGAGGATAATGAGTTTACCTATCTCTCTTCCTACCATATCGAGACAGGGGAAAAGCTTAAGGTTTACGAAGCTGACTGGGATGTCTCCTATGCCTATTTCTCCTTTAATGCAAAATACCAGGTCATTGGCATTAACGAGGATGCCAAAACCGTGGTAAAAGTTTTTGATACAGCTTCGGGAGAAGAGGTCTCCATGCCAGATTTTGGAAACAGAGATATTTCAGGGGTTTCGATTTCGCGCTCAGAGAAGCTGATTCGCCTGGCAGCTGGCAGTCCTACTTCTCCGGGTGATCTCTATATGCATCAATTTGGCGAGAACGACTTCACGCGTTTAACACACTCCCTTAACAAAGAGATTAACGAGGCAGACCTGGTGGCCGGAGAGGTGATCCGCTATCCCTCCTACGATGGTCTGGAAATCCCCGCCATTCTTTATAAGCCCCACCAGGCCACTAAGAAAAACCAGGTCCCGGCCCTGCTATGGATCCATGGAGGACCAGGAGGACAAAGCCGGATGGGTTTCAGCAGCCTGATCCAGTACTATGTAAACCATGGTTATGCCATTCTTGCAGTAAACAACAGGGGTAGCTCCGGATATGGGAAGACCTTTTACAACCTGGATAATCAGCGTCATGGCGAAGATGACCTGATGGATTGTGTGAAAGGAAAAGATTTCTTGTCAGGCCTGGGATACATAGACATGGACAAGGTAGGGATCGCTGGAGGTTCTTACGGAGGCTATATGGTCATGGCTGCTCTCACCTTTCAACCCGATGAGTTTGATGTGGGAGTCAATCTCTTTGGAGTGACCAACTGGCTCAGGACCCTGAAATCCATACCACCTTACTGGGAATCCTTCAGGACTGCTCTTTACGATGAACTTGGTGATCCCTTTACCGATGATTCTGTACGGCTCTATGAAATTAGTCCCCTGTTCCATGCTCACAACGTGACCAAACCATTGATGGTGTTACAGGGAGCCAATGATCCGCGGGTGCTGCAGGTGGAGTCGGATGAGATTGTTGCCGGCGTAAAAGAAAATGGAGTTCCGGTGGAATATGTTATTTTTGATGATGAAGGTCACGGCTTCGTGAAGAAGGAAAACCAGATCAAAGGTTACGGTCAAATCCTGGTCTTCCTGGATAAATATTTAAAGGGTGTGGAAGAAGAGTAAGCGCATATGAGTACAGGCAGTGAAAGCAGGATTGAAGAGCTGGCCAGGGAGAAGATGGAGGGGAAGAGCTATTCCTCAATCCGTAATGAACTTGAAGAATCCGGCATGAGCGAGATAGAGGTCAAAGATCTGATCCGCCAGGTGGACGAGAGGGTTCTCAGTGAAACAATGAAGCAGGGAGATCCGAACCGGGCCCAGCAGTGGTACCGGTTCGGATTGATCCTGGCTGTGATCGGTTTAATCCTCACCATCGCTTATAATACGGGCATTATTTTAGAGAACATGCCGGCACTGCTTATCTACTCCCCTTTTATTGCCGGAATCCTGGTGATGTTTTACGGAAGATTTCTGCAAAGAAAGCGATCCACCCCTTCAGATCCCGGTACAGGTGCCATCAGAAGTAGAAGGCCTTATAAGTAAAAATTGGATAATGGTAGAGGAGATTGTAAAGAAGCGTTTTCCCTTTTTTGAATCGGGACTCAGGTCAGCCATCAGCGAATCAGGCACATACAAAGAATTTGAAGTCCAGGAGGAGTTGATCCGGGAGGATCAGTTTATCAGGTCCTTTCCCATTGTGCTCTCCGGATTGATCAAGGTATGCAGGACGGATGAAGAGGGCAAAGAACTACTGCTCTATTACCTTCGGCCCGGTGAGGTTTGCACCGTTTCGCTGATCTGTTGTATGGACCGGACCCGCAGCAGGGTCAAAGCCATTGCCGAAGAGAAGACCACTGCCATCGCTGTACCGGTGGAGTTGCTCGACAGCTGGATGACCAAGTACCAGACCTGGAAAGAGTATGTGATGCACTCCATGCAGCTGCGCTTCGATGAGCTGCTCAAAGCCCTGGACAGCATTGCCTTTCTAAAAATGGATGAACGCCTTGAGAAATTCTTCACCGATCGCTACCGTTCCTCCGGCTCCATGATATTTGAAGGTTCACACCAGGATGTGGCCCTGGCTTTAAACAGCTCCAGAGAGGTCATCTCCAGGCTCTTAAAACAGATGGAAAAGAAAGGGCTTATCACTCTTTCCCGCAACCGAATTGATTACTCCCCCTTATGTGACAAAAGTTACAGATAGCTCCACATTTCGTTTGTTTCTTTGTACCAGTAAATCTTGTACAAAAAACGATGAAAATAACATCAGTAAACTCATACAAAGACCTGGAATCGGGAATATCCACCAAAGAGAAAGCCTTTTTGCTGCTGTATAAAAATGGTGCTAACCAGAGCGAGTGTGCACTGGAAAGACTACAAAATATAAATGCAGGGGAATCGCATAATCTTTTCACAGCAGATGTGACCAGTGTACGTGATATCCACGAACGCCTGGAAATAAGCACAGCTCCAAGTTTGGCTATTTTTGAGAATGGCAAATTGGTAAATATCATTAAAGGGTGCCAGAGCGAATCGGCCTACAGATCCATTTTATCGGGCCGTGAAATAGGAAGACAAGCAAGTGGTGAGGCTGGAAAGAGTAAGCAGGTTACTGTTTACACTACGCCAAGCTGCAGCTGGTGCACTACCCTTAAAACCTACCTGGATCAGCAGCAGGTCAGATACAGGGAAATCAATGTGGCAGCTGAACCTTCGGCAGCTGAGGCAATGGTTAAAAGAAGTGGTCAGCAAGGGGTTCCCCAGACAGAGATAAACGGACAGATGATTGTGGGTTTTGACAAGACCCGAATCAATCAGCTGCTCGAAATAAAATAAGTTCGACGCTTATAGTAAACCTAAATTAAAGTAAAATGAAAGAGTTACAGCCAATCAATCAACATGTGCTTCTCGAGATTGAAGCAAAAGAAGAGAAAACAGCTTCGGGAATCATCATTCCTGACACCGTTCAAGAGAAACCTCAATTCGCAAAAGTTCTGGCTATCAGCGGGATCGAAGATCCTGAGATTTCAGTAGGCGACGTGGTTTTTTATAAGAATTTTTCAGGCACTGAACTGGAATTCGACGGAAAAGATTACCTGATGATGCCTTATGCCGATATCCTCGGAAGGATTGTTGAAACAGACAAGATTTAATATCGCGCCTGACCGGCTGTAGGCACTTTTACCATTATCAAGATCTTTAGGTTTCTGCCGAAGGGCTGCTACTCGACATAGCAGCCCTTCTTTTTTATCCTCCACTTAAGTCCTATCTTGCACCCATCATTTATTCATCCTTAAAACCCACATTGTGAAAAAACTGATTGTAGCTTTGCTGCTTGGAACAGTCATCCTGTCCGGGTGCAACACAGAAAAAACAGAACCCATGAATCCATTCCTGACAGAATATACAACCCCATTCGGGGTACCCCCATTTGATCTTATTGAGAACGAGCACTTCATACCTGCTTTTGAGGAGGGGATGAAACTGCAAAAGGCAGAAATAGAAGCCATCGTAAACAATAGCGATAAAGCTACATTCAAAAATACTATTGAAACACTGGATAAAAGTGGAGAGGTTCTTAGCAAGGTAAATGGCGTATTTTTCAGGCTTCGCTCGGCTGAGACCAATGATGAACTGGACTCCATCGCCAGAGTGATTCAGCCGGTTCTTACTGCCCATAGTAGCAGCATCAGCCTGAACCCGGGGCTGTTTGAAAGAGTCAAGGTCCTCTATGTAGAAAAGGAAGCCCTGGATCTCTCGATTGAGCAGGCCATGGTCCTGGAAAAAACCCACCGCCGCTTTGTTAGAGGAGGCGCCAACCTGGAAGGTGAGGCCAGAGAGAGGATCAAAGAGATCGATAAGAAGCTCTCCATGCTGACCATGCAGTTCGGAGACAACCTGCTGAAGGAAACCAACTCATACCAACTGATTATCGAAAACGAGGAAGATCTGGCAGGATTGCCCGAATCGGTTCGTTCTGCTGCTTCTGATGCATCCATGGCAGCGGGTTACGATGGCAAGTGGGTATTTACCCTCCATAAGCCAAGCTGGATCCCCTTCCTCCAGTATGCTGAAAACAGGGGCCTGAGAGAAGAAATCTACAGAGCTATGTTTATGCGTAGCAATAATGGGAACGAATACGACAATAATAAGCTGATTTCAGAGATCCTGGAACTCAGGATCGAACGCGCCAATCTCCTGGGTTATGAGACCCACGCGGCATTTGTTCTCGAAGAACGCATGGCCAAAAAAGCGAAGAATGTGTATGACCTGCTTATGCAGGTATGGGAGCCTGCACTGGATAAAGCCAGAGAAGAGGCAGACATGATGCAAAAGATGATCGATCAGGAAGGTGGAGATTTTCAATTGGCTTCCTGGGACTGGTGGTACTATGCTGAAAAGATTCGCCAGGAGAAGTACGACCTTGATGAAGAGGAGCTTAGAACCTACTTAAGCCTGGAAGACGTGAAAGGTGGTGTATTTGATGTGGTCAATAAGCTTTACGGACTTACCTTTGAACCCCGCAATGATCTCCCAGCCTATCACGAAGAGGTGATGCCCTACGAGGTCAAAGAAGCTGATGGTTCACACCTGGGAATCCTCTACATGGACTTCCACCCGAGACCAGGAAAAAGAGGTGGTGCCTGGAGTACCAGCATACGCAGGGCCCATATCAAAGATGGTGTACAGGTGACACCAGTACACCTGATAGTAATGAACTTTACAAGACCCACAGGTGACAGGCCTGCCCTGCTCAGTTTTGATGAAACTCTTACTTTCTTTCATGAATTCGGACACGCGCTTCACTCCATGCTTACCAAATGTGAATACCTGGCTGTCTCCGGCACCTCTGTTGCCACTGATTTTGTTGAGCTACCATCACAGATTATGGAGAACTGGTGTGCACATCCTGATGTGCTTAAAACTTATGCCAAGCACTATCAGACTGGTGAGGTGATTCCGGATGAGCTTATTGCAAAACTGGAAGCTGCCAGCAAGTTCAACCAGGGCTTTGTAACCCTTGAATATACAGCCGCATCGATCCTGGATATGGATTTCCATACCCTGACGAATGCAAGTGGAATCGTGGCCAATGATTTTGAGGAAGCTTCCATGAAACGGATCGGGCTGATTGATGAAATTATTCCCCGTTATAAATCCAACTATTTCCAACACATCTTTGCGGGGGGATA
>JAUVIT010000291.1 GCA_030592605.1 Bacteroidota bacterium | reverse complement strand
CCTGGCTTGTTGAGGTAAACCCGGAAGGACCAGTCCAGGCATAGGTGTATGGGCCCATCCCCCCGCTAACAGTAATATCAATGGTCCCATCGGTGAGTCCGCCACAGCTTATATCAGTTTTCACGGAGCTAAGCTGTATTTCGGGTGGTTCTGTGATGGTAGCTATGTTGGGAAACGGAACAGCACAGCCGCTTGCATATGTGACAGTGACACTGTAAGCTCCCGCCTCCAGTCCAGAGATATCCTCGGTGTTTCCGGTATATGCGGACGGACCGGTCCAGGCAAAAGTATAGGGAGCTGTTCCGCCTGCAACAGTCAGATCAATGGCCCCATCCCCGGCTCCAAAGCAGGTAATATCTACCTGGGTGGTGGTGGCTGTGAGTTCTGCAGGCATATTAACAGTTTGGGGAGCCATGGTCTCGATGCATCCTATATCATCGGTAACCTCAAGTACATAGGAGCCAGCTGCCAATCCTGTAATATCCTGGGTTGAGGCGGTAAATCCGTTTGGTCCAGACCATAAATAGGTATAAGTTCCAGATCCTCCCAAGATGGTAGCGTCGATAGCACCATCATTGCTGGGATTGGGCAAACCACAATTTAGGTCCGTGGTGACAAAGGTGCCTGTAATGGGAGCATTTTCAGTAATGGTTGCCACGGGGATAAAATCTCTGCTACAGCCATTGGCATCAGTAATGGTCAGGTTGTAGGCTCCAATGGCAAGTCCGGAAATATCCTGAGTAGGGGCCGTAAAGCCATTGGGACTGCTCCAGAGATAGCTATAGGGTGGAGTGCCTCCTGTGGGGGTAATGTTAATGGCTCCGGTGGCGTCCCCATTACAGGCCACATTAGTAACCTGGTCGATGTTCAGATCAAGCGGATCAGGATTATTAATGGTAATAGCCGGGGTAACAGCAGTTGAGCCACAACTGCCTCCATCGGCTACTGTGACCGTATAGGTTCCGCCTGGCAGGTTTGGAAAAAATCCGGAGGAATTGGTAGCGCCTATAGGCCCGACCAGAGTATATTCGGGATTGTTTGATTCACCTGTGGCTGTCACAGTAATGCTACCATCGTTGTCATTGTTACAGGTAATATCAGTGTATCCATTGGAGGTAATTGACATGGGATCGGGACCACCCACATCTGCAATCATGTAAACAGAGGTCCCCGCGGTATCCTTTACGCCGATTAGGTAAACATCTAACTTTCTTCGTCCCACAGAGGTAATGGAGGTGCTAAAAGTGGGGCCCCCAAAATCTACCGGAAATCCTACACCTTCATAAATGAACCATCTGTAAGGGGCAACACCACCCGATATGTCGAAAGAGATGGTTCCATCAATTCCATCCGAACAGGAGGTGGGGGTTGTGGTGACATTGGTGATGGCCAGATTCTGGGCCTCAAGTGATACAATAGAGGATGCAAGTAATAGTAATAGAAATATGGTATACCTGTATGCTTTCATATGGACTCAAATTCGTGCCGTATCCAGATAATACCGGAATGGCTTGTCATTGGTTGCAAACACTATTCTTTTAATGTTCACAGATCGTCATAAAATTAGAGGTTCTGAGTATAAGAGAAATGCAAAGTTTTAAACAATGCTTCCCTTTTCGATGCCGGCCAGGTATTTTTTCGAAATCTGTCTAACCGGGTACCTGGCAGCAAACAATCCGATAACGAGCACCGTTACCCATATCAGGAAGATATCAAGCGCCTCAATTTGAACAGGATAGGCATCTATAATAAAGGAACCGCTTCCAGTCAGTTTGATGACTCCAAAGCGCTGTTGGATCCAGCTTATGGCAGTACCCAGGAAAAGTCCGCTTATACTTCCCAGTACAGAGATAAGCCATCCCTCTATCAGGAAGATTTGTTTGATGAGTTTGTTTCCTGCTCCCATGTTCCGAAGCGCAAGAATATCCTTTTTCTTATCAATAATCAGCATGGAAAGGGAGCCGATAATATTAAATGAGGCGATAATGAGGATGAAGGTAAGAATCAAAAAAATGGCCCACTTTTCCGACCTCATTACCCGGTAGAACATTTCATTCTGCTGTTCCCTGTTCTTTACATGGAAGCCTTCCCCCATCAAGGAAAGGATCTCTTCCCTGACTTCATCGCCGGGAAAGCGGGGATTGAGTTTCACCTCCAGGTAGGTGACCTCTTCCTGATACAGGAGGAGCTCTCTAACAAAGTTAATGGGACAGATAATGTACCTGGAATCGAAATCCTGCTCAATTTCAAATATACCAGAAGGGTAGATAAAGTCTCTCCGGATCGATTCTTCAGGTTGTGACATATTGATTCGGGCCGTACGATCGATGGTATAGATGAAAAGAGGATCGATGAAGCTAAGCCCGATTCCCAGGCTGTAAGCCACCCCCCGACCCACCACTACATAGGGTCTGTTCTGATCCTTTAATTTCATCTCTCCGTCAATGATCATGGAGTCGAGACCGGTGACATCCCTGAAAGCTTCATCGACACCTTTGATGGTCGCAATATGCTGCCTGTCGTTATAGAGTAAGAGAACATTCTCTTCCATCACTTCCGATAGGGCGGATACTCCCGGTAGTGAGCGGATAGCCTGCGTGGTGGCTGGATCGGGGGTAAATGTTTTACCCGTAATGGAAGAGATCTGAATATCCGGATCAAAGGTAATATAGAGCGATTTAACTACAGAATCAAATCCATTAAAAACGGATAGCACAATCACCAGGGCCATGGTACCGGTGGTGATGCCAAGAACCGAGATGCCGGAGATGATATTGATGGCATTCTGGGATTTTTTTCCCAGCAGGTACCGCTTTGCTATATAAAGAGGCAGGTTCACTTTTTACACTTAACGATAAGTCCGGTTCCAGTAGAGTGTGTAACCCTGACATCGGCCATATTTAATAAATAGCAGAAAGGGTAGACTACCAGGTAGTATAGTGGCAGCACCAGCAGAAAAAGTTTACTGAAATTGGCCAATAAAATGGGATACTTCATGGAGAGTTTCCAGGAAATTTTACCAGGCCTGCCGTAGGAGTACTTGATCTGAATATCAGAAAAGCCTGCTTCCCTCAGTTTTTCATCTATTTCAGTTACCGCGTAACCATCCCGGACATGTTCATCGATAAAAGATTCATCATGTTCATGATGCACATCCGATCCTCCCTGGTCCGAAGGAGTCGAAATCAACAGGATACCACCCGGCTTTAAGCCCTTGTAAAGATGGCGAAAAACGGTACGGTCATCTTCGATATGCTCCATCACATCTACGGAGAGTGCCAGGTCCCACTCCTCATGCTCCTCCAGCTTTGTAAGATCGGCATACTTAAAGTTCACTTTATTATCTCGTTGGATGTCAGAGAAAAAGTGATTACAATCATCTACCTGCTCTTGCTTAATATCCAGACCCGTGATCTGAGCTTCAGGGTAGCGCATCGACAGATAATATACATACTGCCCGAAGCCGGAACCAGCGTCGGCAATCTGTCCAGGAGTGAATCCCGTTCTCTTCAGTAAGTTTAGCTCACGTCGAATATGCCAGGAGCGCAACAGAAGCAGATCCAGCAGTCTGTAAAACAGCCGTCTTAAAAAGGGTGTACTGTTAAATACTTTGCCCAGGCT
>JAUVIT010000153.1 GCA_030592605.1 Bacteroidota bacterium | reverse complement strand
GTAATTGGGATGGCTGCTGTTGAATCGGGACTATACCTTAAGCAGGCAGAAGTACATGGTATGAGTCAGCGCGGGGGCGCTGTACAGTCGCACCTGAGAATTTCTGATTCGCCCATTGCTTCGGATCTGATCCCGGAGGGTAGTTGTGATATGATCCTTTCGGTGGAACCCATGGAGGCACTCCGGTATCTTCCTTTTCTGGCGAAGGACGGATGGGTGGTTACCAGCACTAAGACTTTTGAGAATATTGAGGATTATCCCGCTGAAGAAAAGCTCTTTGAGGAGATTCGGCTTATTAAGAACCATGTGCTAATTGATGCTTTCTCCATCGCCAGGGAGCTGGGATCTCAGAAGATATCCAATATGGTGATGTTGGGTGCTGCATCGGACTACCTGGAGCTGAGCACAGAGTGCCTGGAGGGGGCCATGAACACACTTTTCGGGCGGAAAGGAGAAGAAGTGGTCGCCCTCAATATCAAGGCACTGAAAGCGGGTAAAGAGGGGCTCAGGATTTAAACCATTTCCTCTTTGCTGGTGTTATAATAAAAACTCTCTAGCTATGTTTTCACAGAAAGACCTTCAGCAGATCCGTACCAAAGGGATCAGCATTGATGATATAAACCAGCAAATTAAACATTTCCAGCAGGGATTTCCCCCGGCTGATATTACCATGCCTGCCTCACCCGGAAAGGGCATTATGTTATTGAACGAGGGGGATCAGCAACATTACAAAGAGGTCTTCCTGGACAATGCCCCCGATTTCCGGATAATCCGTCTGGTACCCTCCTCCGGAGCTGCCTCCCGTATGTTTAAATCCCTCTTTAGTGCCCGGGAAGAACTGGCTGGGAAATCCATTGAGGAGCAGCAGGAGTGGATCTCTGGTAAGAAGAATGTTAAGGGCTTTTTTAAGAAGCTGGAAAGCTATCCCTTTTATGAGGATCTGAGTTTAAAGGAAGGGGAAGGGGATGAGCCAGCCAGAATACTGGATCAGCTATTGGGCAGCAATGGTCTTAATTACGGGAGCAAGCCCAAAGGCCTGCTGAAGTTTCATAAATACAGCGAAACGGACCGCAGAACGGCCTTTGAAGAGCATCTTAGGGAAGCAGTGCAATATTGTGAAAGCCGTGATGGAATGGTCCGTATGCATCTGACCGTTTCACCCGAAAATCTGGATGGCTTTCAAACGGAAGCGGCCCGGATTATTCCAGGGATCGAGAAGGAGAGAGGAGTAAACATTGATCTCTCCTTTTCCTTTCAAAAGCCGGAGACCGATACCATCGCAGTGGATCAGGAAAATGTACCCTTCCGGAACCCTGATGGAACGCTACTTTTCAGACCTGGTGGGCACGGAGCACTGATCCGGAATCTGGATGCACTGGATGGAGATCTGGTTTTTGTAAGCAACATCGATAATGTGGCACCCGACCGAATGAAAAATCTAAGGGTGGAACAGAAACAGGTGCTGGGCGGAGTTCTGCTGGAGATCCGTTCGAAAATCTTTTACTATCTGCAGCAGCTTGAAGCATATGAGAAGCCAGAGAAACCCGTCTTGACAGCATGGTAAGCTATTTGCACGAACGCCTGGGTATTGCCATTCCGGAATTGTTGGAAAGCTGGAATGTGAGCGATTTAAAAAAGTGGCTGGTATCTACCATGAACAGACCTGTCAGGGTGTGTGGCATGGTACGAAACGAGGGGGAACCGGGCGGAGGACCATTCTATGTTCGCTCCGAATCTGGAGAAGTAAGCCTTCAGATTGTGGAATCGTCACAGATCGATTTGGAGGATCCGGAGAAGATGAAAATTGTACAGGGATCGACCCATTTTAACCCGGTCGACCTGGTTTGCAGTCTGCGCGATTACCGGGGAGACAAGTTTAACCTGAGCCACTTTATAGACCATAATACAGGCTTTATTTCAGAAAAATCGGTAGGAGGGAAGTCACTGAAGGCTCTGGAGCTGCCAGGGCTCTGGAATGGCTCAATGGCTGGCTGGCTCACCCTCTTTGTGGATGTACCTATGGAGACTTTTACCCCGGTCAAAACGGTTTTTGACCTTGTCCGTAAGGAACACAGGGTCTAAAGCCCTGATGGCGCTCAATCCAAAATATTCTACTCGATATTGATCCCGTTCCTTCCCATTGAATCATAGAGAAGGGATTCTGCCTTAACCAGATGTACGGAATTAAGGAAGAGATTCTTGGTCTCTGACAGCATCTCCATATAAGTGACACTGATCTTTACGCCTTTCTGGGTTTTCTTTAGAATCTTAATCCTTTGAACCAAGATCTCATTGGCCATGTTGATCATCTCATCCCGGCGCTTCACCAATTCATCCATACGTCCAAACTCCCTGTTTTTCAAGATATTGATCAGGTATTCAAAGAATTCGGCCGACTTTTCATTGAAAGTCTTAAAAGCATCAATCTGCTCCTTGTCCAGCGGATGATTATTATCCAGGTGGTTGTACGCTGGCTGAACAACATGCATCAGCGAGTTGCTCATCTCCTTCATATAGGCCACAATCTGTACATAATGGTGCCCGCTTTCCAGTTCATGTTCCTCAAATATTCTGAGGGTATCCGGTATACTCTCAATGATACCTTTGATCTCTTTGCTCAGGTGTTTGGTCTCTTTTTGTAGTTTTTTCAGCTCTTTATGCTTCTCCTTCAGCAGGTTAGTATAGGTCGCGCTGAGAATATTGGAGACTTTATTTATGGTGCTTTTAACCTCATCATCGCATGATTTCAGCACTTCATAAGAGGCGGTGATGATCTTACTGTCGATTAGTTCCTGTTTTTGGGCCCTCCGCTTGTGAAAAGCGTGGGTCCGCAAGAGTAGAAAGATGGAGAGTATGATCAGAATCAGGATCACCGGGAGTTTCCCGAAGAAAATAAGCGAAGCGATCAGGAAGGAAGCCAGGAATGCGCTGAAGGCAGTAAAGAACCATCCGCCGATCACGGTTAGGACCCCGGTGATGCGATATACGGCACTCTCCCTGCCCCAGGCACCATCGGCCAGCGATGTTCCCATAGCCACCATAAAAGTTACATAGGTGGTGGAGAGTGGCAGTTTCAGTGATGTTCCGATGGCAATCAGAATACTGGCCACCACCAGGTTCACAGAGGCGCGAACCAGGTCAAAGGCCACTTTCGCATCTTTCTCATCCCGGTGCTTCTCTGCATCAAATCGGTCATTCACAAATCTCACAATAGCAGGTGGGGTGATTCTGGCCACGCCATTGCTTGTTACCACAGCACGCCTAACAAGAAATCTGGCAAGAGAAGTGGAGGCAAAGCGCTCCGTTCCTTCTCCCTGACGGCTCAGATCAATGGTGGTGGCTGTAACAGACTTTGCCTTTTTGGAAAAGCGAAGAGTTAGCACCATGATCAGACCGGCAGCAATCAGAAAGTAGATGGGGGTAATTACTTTTCCCTGCAGGGCAATCATCAGGAAGCCTGTGGGATCACTGCTACCAGAGGCCATGAACGCTTTAAAGGATTCGAAACCTGCCAGGGGTACCCCGATGAAGTTCACCAGGTCGTTGCCTGCGAAGGCCATGGCCAGTGCAAAGGTACCCACCAGCACCGTAATTTTCATGACATTGATCCTGGTAAAAAGAGTTAGCAACTGGAATACAAGTGTCCAGCCCACAAAACTGATCAACAATACCCGGGCGGTATGCTCCTTGATGCTTGCCAGCATATCGGCTGATATCAGAGTCGATCCTTTGGCGCCTTTGATCAGCAGGAAAAAGAGAATGGCCGTGATGGCAAAACCACCCCAGAGGCCGGTCCAGTATTTAAAGGTTTTTTTTACATTGAATGAGAATGCAAGCCGTACGATCCATTGAACGATCATCCCGACACTAAAGGCGATCACCACCGAGAGGAATATCCCCACGATAATCATCACAGAGCTCTCCACATTGATATAGTCGCTGACATTATAAAGACCGTCAACAGCTCTGGTCACTTTGTATATGGAGACAGCCACAGCTGCACCAAGGATCTCAAAAACGATGGAGACAGTGGTGGAAGTGGGAAGTCCGATGGTATTAAAAAAGTCCAATAGCAGGATGTCGGTGAGCATCACAGCCAAAAAGATGATCATGATCTCGTTGAAGGCAAAGAACTGAGGATTGAAAATCCCTTTCCGGGCCACTTCCATCATCCCATTGGAGAATACGGCCCCCACAAGAACCCCCACAGCAGCAATAGCCAGAATGATTTTAAAGGGAGCTGCTTTTGATCCAATGGCCGAATTTAGAAAGTTTACGGCATCATTGCTGACACCCACGATCAGATCTGAAACAGCCAGCAGAAAAAGAACGCCAACGATAAGAATGTAATAAGCCTCCATGAATTGTAGTTGTTATTGGACCTTCCAAATAAAAAATATCGCTCATAAAAGTATAAAAAATGGATTACATTTAATCTTTCTCTTAAATGAATTCAAATGAAGGAACTATTAAGGGTTTGCCAGGTACAGGCAGATTTACAATGGGAAGATATTGATGCCAATCTCCAGCTGCTGGAAGGGATGCTGGAAGAGCTAGAACAGAATACTGACCTGGTGGTATTGCCTGAAACATTTTCCACAGGGTTTACCATGAATTCTTTAACGCTTGCGGAAGACGAAAATGGGAAAGCGGTCCGGTGGATGAAGCGGATGGCAGAGCAGAAACAATGTTTTGTGACTGGCAGTATTATATGCAGAGGGAGTGACGGATTGATTTATAACCGTCTTTTCTGGGTCTCCCCGGAGGGGATTGAGGACTATTACGACAAGCGGCATCTCTTCCGGCCGGGTGGGGAGAGTGAGAACTTCAGTCAGGGGAAGGAGCGTAAGATTTTCATGCTTGGAGCATTCCGGATCTTACCCCAGATTTGCTACGATCTGCGTTTCCCGGTATTTAGCAGGAACAGGGGAGACTATGATGTGATGCTTTATGTGGCCAACTGGCCCGCCACGCGTCATCATGTATGGGAGATCCTTACCAGGGCCCGTGCCATGGAAAACCAGAGTTATCTTCTTGGTACCAATCGTGTGGGAACCGATGGAACGGGAATCCCTTCCATAGGAGGTACATGTACTATCAATCCCATTGGAGGTGAAATCCTGAGAATGGATGATGCGCCCGGCATCAGGACCTCTCTTCTTGATCTGGAAAAACTTTGGAAATTTAGAAAGAAATTCCCTGCCTGGAAAGATGCGGATCAGTTTAAACCCGGCTGGGAACCCGAATCAGCTTAGCAACCACAACCGCAGCTGCCCTGAGCACCATCGTCATTGCAGGAACCTTTATCGTCGCAACTTCCGTCATCGCACGAACCTTCACCATTGTCTCCACATCCACAACCGCCTTCAGCATGTATGTGACCGTGACTTAGCTCTTCTTCGGTGGCACTGCGTACGTCGCTTACTTCTCCCTTGAAAAAGAGATCATTTCCGGCCATGGGGTGATTGAAGTCCATCTTAACGGCATCACCTTCCAGGGCAATAACCATCCC
>JAUVIT010000022.1 GCA_030592605.1 Bacteroidota bacterium | reverse complement strand
ATGATCGAATTTCCCTCATTGTAATCCTTCTGCACCCGTACCAGGGCGTAGTTAGTAAGTGGCTCTACAGTTTCCTTGAACTCTTCGCCGCCCTGATCAATGGTTGCTTTGGTATCAGCTGTAAGTGCTTCCATGATGCCTACCGACAAACCTTTCTCCGTTTTTCCTGTGAGTTTGGCGGCACCAATGATGCGGGTAAAGCGGGGTATCGAGGCATATTCTCCTTCCTCCAGGGAAGGATAGCCCTGGGGTCTTCGTCCTATCCTTCGGGAATAGAAGAGGTTATCGTTTCCCACATCGCCATCGCCCAATCCCACATTAAAACTGGTAATGTTTGCCCCTTCAATAAAGAAGGGACGTTTCTCTTCAAAATAGGTTTCAAAGGCAGTCAGGTTCACTTCGGAAGGATCTGCTTCAACCTGACCGAAATCCGGATTTATGGTGAAATCCAGTGTCATGTTATTGGTCACCCCGATTTTACCGTCCAGTCCGATATTTAATTTTGGATCACTCCCGTCAGCGTACGGATTTTCCTCCTCAGGTTCGTAGGTCTCCAATGCAGCCACTCCGTAAGGGGTCAGATCAAGCTGCTTGCGAGGCTCAATTTCCTGAAGTCCGTCCAGTTCTCCGATGGCATGAATAAATCCGGGTGCATTCCTTGGTATGGGATGCCAGAGACTTAATTCATTTTCCCTGAATATCTGGCGAGCCATTTCAAATCCCCAGACCGACTCAGAGTTCTTATTGAAACGCAACTGGGTAAAGGGAATTTTCATTTCGGCAGCCCAGCCCCAATCGTGCACCTGGGACTTGGCAAGCCAGATGGGATCCCAGGTGGGATCCTCGTTCTGGCCGTTATTGGATTGGATCATATCAAAGCGAACTCCCGCGGAGCTAACTCCAAAAGTAAAACCGGTGCGCAAATCGTGGTAGCTGTCAAATACCACAAAGACCATATCACCATCGGCATTATCTCTGCGGCTCATTCGGTTTGTAATGCTGTCAGGTGCACTGTCAAGAGCTTTCACGGCCACATAGATATTCATGTCGTCATAGGCCAGCTTAAACTCTGTTTGCTGTGATGGAGACTTGCCTTCGTAGGGTTCATGCTGTACAAATCCTCCGGTCCAGGTGCCTTGCGACCAGGCCTCGTCATCAAAGACGCCATTGATGGTTGGGGGCACCTCCACCCGGTAGGCTTCATATACTTTCTTAGGAAGATATTCGGTCTGACCATTAAGGGCCGTTGCAGCAATTACTATTATGAAAGTTGAGATGATCAGTTGTCTTATCATGCTTGGGGTTCTTATTCAAAAGAGACGCTTAATTACCGTCTATGTTACAATAAGGTGCAAAAATATGATTTTTATTGTGTAGTTCTAACACTTTCTGAATGAATAGGAAATTTTTATGCTAATTTTATAGTAGCATGAATGGAGTATCATACCGGCCGGGTTATATTTCACTGCATCGAAGCGGGGAATTGAAAAACAGGGGAGAGGCCTTATGGGAAAAACTCAGAGAATGCGGCTTGTGTCCCCGGGAATGCGGAGCGGACCGGATCTCAGGGGAATTGGGATTTTGCCAGGCAGGTTCAAAGCTTAAGGTGGCTTCTTTTCATGCCCATTTCGGAGAAGAACGTTCCCTGGTGGGGCCTGGCGGATCCGGCACCATTTTCCTGAGTCACTGTAATCTGGGGTGCGTCTTTTGCCAGAACTGGGATATTAGTCACCAGGGATCGGGGACTGAAGTGGAGATAGCTGATCTGGCAGGCATGATGCTCCAGCTTCAGGAGCAAGGGTGCCAGAATATTAATGTGGTTACTCCCACCCATTTCGCACCCCATGTGGTCCTGGCGCTGGACCAGGCTGCCGGACAGGGTTTGCGACTACCTCTGGTTTACAACACCTGTGGATGGGAGCAATCAGAAATTTTAGCCCTGCTGGAAGGCATCGTAGATATTTACCTGGCTGATTTTAAATACATGGATGCAGGTAAATCAGCTCTCTATTCAAGCGATGCAAGGAGTTATCCGGAAATTACCAGGTCTGCACTTATTGAAATGAACAGACAGGTGGGAGTTGCTTTGCCCGCTGAAAATGGTTTGGTATACAGGGGATTGATGATCCGGCACCTGGTGATGCCCGGTGATGCCAGTGGTTCTCTTGAAGCCATGCAGTGGATCTCCGGCAATCTCCCCCTTGATACTTATGTGAATATTATGATCCAGTACCGACCAGCTTACCATGCGTATATGTTTCCGGAGTTAGACCGGCCTGTATCGAGGGAAACCTATCAGGAAGTTGTTCGGGAAGCCAGGAAATGTGGCCTGGTGAATCTGGATGTGGATGTGTAACTTGCCTAATATGGAAAGGAAAAAGGCCAGCTACCTGGAGGGAACGGTATCTATCATTGGAAATATATGTTTGTTTGCCCTGAAATACTGGGCCGGGATTGTATCCGGATCCATTGCCCTGATGGCCGATGCATGGCATACCCTGTCAGATTCCATAAGCTCAGCTGTGGTTATTCTGGGTGCAAAGCTTGCTTCAAAGAAGCCGGATAAGGATCATCCCTTTGGACATGGCAGATGGGAATTGATTTCGGCAATTGTTATTGCCATCATCCTTGTGTTGATCGCTTTTGGATTTATTATGGATTCAATCTCACAACTGAAAACAAAAGAATCTGCAAATTTCGGAACACTGGCTATCGTTGTAACGATAGTTTCCATTGTGCTTAAGGAGCTGATGGCTCAGTATGCATTTTTCCTGGGCCGTAAATCGGGCAGTGCAACGGTGAAAGCTGATGGCTGGCATCATCGGACCGATGCCTTATCATCCCTTGTAATTTTGATTGGTATTCTGTTCAAGAATTATTTCTGGTGGATTGATGGAGTCCTGGGCTTGATTGTATCCCTTATGTTGATGTATGCTGCCTATAGCATATTGAAGGAATCGGTCAATAAAATTTTGGGCGAAGAACCGGGTGATGAGCTTATCAAGGAAATACTAGGGCATATGCGATCTCTCTATGACTATGACCTGCATCCCCATCATTTTCACCTTCATAACTATATCAGCAGCAAAGAACTGACGTTTCATATTAAAATCGATAACAATATATCGGTAGAAGAGGGGCATGCCATTGCTACTGCCATAGAGGAGCTGATAGATGAAAAATTATCCATAAAATCTACCATTCACCTGGAGCCAATCGATTATGCACATAAGGGCGATTAAAGAACATTCGTAAAAAAAATTAGTATTTTACGCCTTCTTAATTTCCTTACAGTGACCTTCGCGACCCGGATCCTATATCTATTTTTCCTTTTGGGCTTTATTTCCCTTTTTACAGGGGAATTGAGTGCTCAGGGAGGCTTCGTGGAACAAGTCGACCGGGCTTTTGGGAGTAACCAGGAGCTGGTAAATGGAATCCAGTTCACCAATCAGTATATCCGATCGGAGGGCCATCCTTATTGGATAGATGGAGGTTTCAAGACCGGTTCGGTATGCATAAACGATCAGTGGTTTGAACAGTTACAACTACGCTACAACCTGTTTTCCCAGAAGCTTGAGTTGGGATATCTGACTCCGGAGGGCCACATGAATCAAATTATGACGGTTCCTGAAAACATCAGTGCTTTTTTCCTGGGGGGCTATGTGTTCAGGCGTGTGCAGATCGGGGAGGAGGCGTTAGCCTATTACCAGGTGGTCTCAGCAGGAGCCACTACCAGTTATATAAGGTGGAGCAGGGATTTGCTGGGGACTAGATCCTCCGGAACCAGCTTTGGTCCGATCGAGCGGGAATACTGGATTCATCAGGGGGAACGATGGATGTATTTTAAGAACCAGAAAAGCTATGTCCGTGCTTTCCCTAAGGAAAAGAAGAGGGCTTCAAAAAACCTGCTTAAACAACAGAATTTTTATTTTTGGCGTGCAACCACCGGTGAGATGGTCGAGATGCTTATGGCAAGCATCCGGCTTCTTGAAGAAGGAGGGGAGCCATGACACGAAGTGTTTTAATTAGCTTGTTGATTTTGTTGGCCTTTCTGCAGGAGATGAGTGGTCAGGAAGCGATAATTAATTTCAGCGGTCATTTCGAGGAGACTCCCTTTGTGGAGTTTGCAACGGAGGTGGAGGCACAAACCGGAACGACCTTTTACTACCGAGCCTCCTGGATCAGTGATCTTTATGTAACCCTCTCGGGTCGAGACGTGTCCCTGCTTTCGCTTATGGATTCCATCCTTCGACCGACCGGACTGAATTACTATTTGGACGAATGGAACCATCTGTTTCTTACGGATAGTGTCACCTTGCTTGTTGGACTGCCGGATTATGAAGGTGTAAAAGAGACGAAAATCCCAGAGGAAGGAGAGCAGGTGGATAGGGGGGAGAGGGAACTTACATCAGCTGAGCAAAACTACATTGATGGACGGAGAGTGAGGGTTCTGGAAGAGATCCATGTGGGTAGGGCAAACCAGGCTATACCGGGGAGGAAGGCTCTGATCAGCGGGCAGATACATGACGAGGAGAGTGGAGAGTCCCTGGTTGGTGTAACCGTTTACATGGAAGCCATTAATAAAGGTGCCTCCACGGCTGCGGATGGACGCTTTAACTTCTTGCTTGCTCCCGGAATCTATGGCGTGGAATGCCAGAGCATGGGAATGGAATCGCTGCAATTCACTCTGGTGGTGCATTCTTCCGGAGAACTGGAACTGGAAATGAGGCGGACCTTGATTCCGCTTGATGAAGTGGTGGTTACGGCCGGCCGTCGCGATAATGTAAGCGGCAGTCAGATGGGTTATGAACGGCTCAACTACAATGTATTGAAGCAGGTTCCCCTGCTCATGGGCGAAAGAGATATTCTGAATGTGGTAAAGCTACTACCTGGGGTACAGAGTGTGGGAGAGGGGTCGTCCGGGTTTAATGTACGTGGCAGCGGGGCGGATCAGAACATGATTTACATTAACAAGGTCCCGGTATATAACAGTGCTCACCTCTTTGGTTTTTTCACAGCCATCAGCCCGGAGATTGTAAAAGATTTTAGCCTGTACAAAAGCAACCTGCCTGCTTCTTTCGGGGGCAGACTGGCCTCCTTTTTTGATATACAGACCAAGCAGGGCAATATGAAACGTCTGTCAGCGCGGGCAGGGATCAGTTTGGTTTCGGCCTATGCGGCCGTGGAGGGACCACTGAAGAAGGACAAAAGTTCCATCGCCCTGAGCCTTCGGTCCACCTATTCTGACTGGATCCTGGGCCTGATGGAAGATCCCCAGCTCCGAAACAGTGAAGCCGGATTCTACGATGCGAGCGGGGTCTACACGCTGAAAGCCAGTGACCAGACCCGTCTGAAGGTGTTTGGATATTTGAGCAGGGACCGCTTCAAACTGGGCGCCGTAAATGAATATGCCTATGGCAACTCCGGTGCTGCAGTGGATGTACGTCATCGCTTTAATCAGCAGATCAATGGGAACTTTGCATTGATTTATAGTCGTTACCAATTCAAAAACCAGGATACTCAAATACAAACAGCCGGATATGAACTGGACAGTTATATCCAGCATTATGAGTTTAAATCTGATTTCGAGTGGCTGTCGCTTGGTCGGCATAAACTGACTTTTGGGGGCAGTGGGATCTACTACCGGC
This sequence comes from Bacteroidota bacterium, assembly GCA_030592605.1. Taxonomy (GTDB): domain Bacteria; phylum Bacteroidota; class Bacteroidia; order Bacteroidales. The sequence goes on along the minus strand of JAUVIT010000022.1, from coordinate 5,199 downwards.
TGGAAAGGGGTACCATTGAACCTTACGGAGCTACCTCCTTGAGGGAACCCATAGATCTGGGTTTGGAAAACGGTGTGGAGACCGCCCTATACCTGGCTGATGAGTTGACACTGACGGACCGTCTGAGTATCTATGTCGGCATGCGATTCTCCAGTTTTTTTGCTTTGGGCCCAACTGAAGTAAGGACTTATACTCCTGGAATGCCAGTTGTGGAAGAGAATATCAATGACACTCTTAGCTTTGGGAGGGGAGAACTTAGCAAGGCCTATGCCGGACTGGAACCCCGGCTGAACCTGAGGTATCTGCTTAACGACCAGTCTTCCCTGAAGTTCTCCTATAATCGTGGATACCAGTATCTGTTTGTGTTGAGTAATACGGTAGCCATGGCGCCCACAGATCAATGGAAGCTGAGTGACTATAATATTGCACCGCAGTTCCTGGATCAGCTGTCGGCCGGTTATTATACGGACTTCCCCGGGTTGGGACTGAGCACCTCTGTGGAACTTTATAGTAAATGGGGACACCAGATTGTGGAATACCGCGATGGCGCAAGTTTTACGGAGAGTCCCAATGTGGAAAGTACAACCCTGCAGGGGGAGCAGACAGCCTACGGGGTGGAGACCATGATCCGGAGGGATGCAGGTGGACTGAATGGATGGTTGTCCTACACTTACTCCCGTTCTTATATGCAGGTGGATCTGGCAAAGACCGGAGAGCAGATCAATGGAGGGAAACCCTATCCCTCCAATTTTGACCGGCCTCATAATCTATCCCTGGTTCTCAATTACAAACGGGGCAGGCGTGTAAGTCTCTCTGGCAACCTGGTGTATATGACCGGCAGGCCAAGCACTTATCCGGTATCGGTCTATTATGAGTATGGGGTCCCATATATACACTACTCGGAACGAAATAAGTACCGGATCCCGGACTACTTTCGCATCGATTTATCCATGAACATCGAAGGGAGCCTGAAAAAACACAAACGCTTCCATAGTTTCTGGATGGTGGGAGTCTATAACCTGACCGGGCGGAACAATGCCTATTCGGTCTATTTCCAAAACGAAAGTGGCCTGATCAGGGGATACAAGCTCTCTATTTTCTCCCAACCTATTTTGACTGTGTCATGGAATGTTAGACTTGGAAACTATGTCAGCGAATAATTTTCATATCATCCTGACCCTGATCCTTCTTTGCGGATCATGCGTGGAGCCTTTCGAACCCGTGCTGGAGGAGTCGCAGGAGGTGTTGGTGATCAGTGGAATGATCAGTGATCGGCCGGGTCGTCATAAGATTAAGGTATCCATCTCGTCTCCCTATAAAGAACCCGTTTTCCAGGGCGTGGATTTCTGTATGGTAACTGTAGAGGACCAGGAGGGTAATATGGTACATTACAGCAATACAGGTGAAGGGGTCTATGTGGCCGACCTTTCAGATTCCTTCCTGGAGGTGGGTGATGCTGTCAGAGTCCAGGTGCATACTCCGGAGGACCGCTTATACCGTTCTTCGTACGATACCATTCTTGCCTGTCCGGAGCTGGATAGCGTTTATTACGAACTGGGTCAGCAGGAGACCCCCGATCCGGAGTTTACCCGTCCTGGCATCCAGTTTTATCTGGATATGACAGGAACACCAGCCGATTCAAGAAACATCATCTGGCAGGTTGATGAAACGTGGGAGTACTGGGCCTCCCTCTTTGGGACCCATATTTTATGGGGTTGGGGAAATTCGGAAGAGTTCCGGACCAATACGATTTTTAAGTGCTGGAAGCAGGCCCCTCTGGATTATGTCTATATCGGAAGCACGCGGAGCCTGTCGGCCAACGAGATAAGTAGGCTGCCCCTGAATTTCGTTTCCAATGAAACGGACCGGCTCTCTGTGACTTACAGTTTACACGTTCAACAACAATCCTTATCATCGCTAGCATACGACTACTGGAAGCGAATGAACGACCAGTCGGTGGAGTCGGGGGGAATGTATGAGAAGCAGCCCGCATCGGTTGTCGGAAACATTTATAATGTGGACGATCCGGAGGAGGTAGTGCTGGGTTGCTTTTATGCCACGCAGCTCAGGGAGCAGCGACTTTTCGTCCATAACAACAATCTCTTTGATTTTAATGTTCCCCATATCAGTTGCGAGTATCAACCCATGAGTAGTATCGGGGTGCTCGGACCAGACCTTTTCCCGGTATACCTCTATATCCCGGGGAACTTCCAGCCCTCCTTCTGGGGACCCGAGGAGTGTTTCGATTGCCGGGTCCAGGGAGGGAAAACCAACAAACCTGAATACTGGGAATCATGGTAATCATCTTACATAGCGTCAGAAGGGCATTTCTCCCAAAGGGACGGAATTTGGGCTTCCTGATGCTGGCATTGCTGGTCCTGAGTTGTGCTGATCTTTATGCGCAGCGCTCGCCCTTTGATTCGGCATGGACCAGCGAGGCTATTCAAATCCGGGAAGAAATGGATTGTTTTACGGACCGGTCTCTTTATATCGGCGAAGAGCTGATCCACTTCAGGGCTATGGTATCTGTTAGCGGCCCCACCGGTCCAGGTCCATGGAGTACAGTGCTTTATGTTGAACTGGTATCGGTGGATGGAAAGCGTTTGGCCTGGGGCAAGTATCCCATTTATAAAGGTGTATCGTCTGGGGAGATCAGGATCCCGGCGGATTTGCTTACGGGTCACTACTATCTCAGGTGCTATACCCGCTGGATGAGAAACCGGGGACCGGAAACTTTCACTTATCTACCCATACGTATTATCAATCCCCACCGGTCTGAACTGTACAAGGTCAATTCGACAGAAACAGGCAGGGATCTTCTTCCGGTCCATAGCGGCTCGGAGAGAAAGCTGGAATTTATGAATCATGCCTCATCATTTGAGAGAGGGGACAGTGTAGCACTGGATCTTTTGCTTTCTGGTGGGCAATTAGCGGATAGCCTGAGCGGATGCTTTTCTGTGGTTCCTCTAAGCGTTGCGCCTTCTGTCAGTCAGTATTCTGAACAAAATCCCGAGGGAAATTTCCGGGTGGAATTTCTGCCGGACAGATACGGGCCCTCCCTTTCGGGCTCTGTTCAATATCCGGATGCGAGCAGCGAAAGACTTCCCCCGGCTGTGATCCATTTCACCTTGATGGGCGATGTTGCAGGCTATCTTGTTTGCCGCAGCGATTCTATGGGGAAGTTTACCGTGGGACTTCCATTTCGAAGTGGAAAGCTGGAAATTTTTGTTCAGCCAGAAGGTCCCGATAATGAAGCTGTGGAGGTACGAATCGATCAGGATTTTGACCCCCGCCAAATTCATTTTCTGCCTCCCCCGTTTACCCTGACAGATCAGGAGAGAAAGCAGGCAGTCATCATGGCCCGGAATGTGCAGCTCTCCGGGATATATGGGCAAGCTGATACAGTTGTAAGTCGGGATTCCGGTGACGAAGCACGTACATTTTATGGGACACCCACACGTTCCGTTGATTTGGATCAGTATGTACTCCTGCCCACGCTACGGGAGGTATTTCTAAATTTTGTTCCCAATGTAACTCCCATTTCCCGGAAGGGGAGGACCTCCCTGCAGATCGAGAGTGAAAACCCGTCTCTCTCCCTGTATGAGTCCCTGGTGATGGTCGATCAGGTGCCTGTTCTGGATATAGAACAGTTTATGTCACTGTCGCCGGCAAAAATCAAGCAAATCGATGTGATCGAAGATGTGTATGTTAAGGGGGATCTTCGCTACGGAGGCATAATCAATCTTGTATCCATGGATGGGGATATGGCAGGTGTTGACCTGCCCGAGCATTCCTTTTTTATCGATTACCAGGCTATGCAGTCTACTGTTCAGCTGCATCTAGATCCACCCGCGCTGGATGATCAAATACCTGATACGCGGAATACCCTGTTGTGGATGCCCAACTTCATGCTCCGGAAGGGATCAAGCACCGGAGTATCTTTTATTGCTCCCGATTACCCTGGTGAGTATGTGGTGCTTTTTCGTGGAAATAATGACCGGGGGGAGTCAGTTCTGGCTGAAACCACCTTTAGGGTCCGGTAGATTTGATTTAATAGCTGCTTTTTATAACTTGATGTTTTAAGCAAATGATTCCAAATCAGCAAAATGACATACCAACCCATTGAGAATTATGCGATTATAGGCAATATGCGCTCAGCTGCCCTGGTGGGCCTGAATGGGTCCATTGACTGGTTCTGTTTTCCCCACTTCGATTCGCCAAGTCTGTTTGCTTCCATCCTTGATGAGGGCAAGGGTGGATATTTTAAAATTTCACCTCTCATTGCAGAGAGCAAAAGCAAACAATATTACTGGCCCGATACGAATGTATTGATTACCAGATTTTACAATGCAGAAGGTATTGTTGAAATCACAGATTACATGCCTGTTGGCTCAGATATTGTTGATGAGTTTGATTATCGCATCGTAAGAAGGGTAAGAGGCATCCATGGCAGGATGAGAATGAAACTGGAGTGTTATCCAGGCTTTAATTACGCTCTTGATAAGCATGAAACCACCCTATCCGGGAAGGGAGCCTCTTTTCACACTCCTAAGCTGAGCATGGCTCTTGCGAGTACAATTCCCCTTCAAAAAAATGACTTGGGAGCAGAAGCCAAATTTGAGATCGTTGAGGAAGGAGAAACAGCTGTATTTGTATTGCATAAGGTTCGGAAGGGAGAGGGATGTACTATCTCTTATTCGCCTTCCCAGGCCGAAAGGAGGTTCAGGGATACCATCGGGTACTGGAGAGAATGGCTCTCCAAATCTAATTATAAAGGGCGTTGGCGGGAGATGGTTCATCGCTCAGCCCTTATATTAAAACTTCTGACCTTTGAGCCCACGGGGGCCATTGTTGCCGCACCAACCTGCAGTCTGCCCGAAGGGATTGGCGGAGAAAGAAACTGGGATTACAGGTATACCTGGATCAGGGATGCAGCTTTTACCGTCTATGCCTTTCTCAGGATTGGATTTACTGAGGAGGCCACCAATTTTATGAAATGGATCGTGGAACGATCAAGTGAAGATGATTCTGGCTACCTGCAGATTATGTATGGCATTGACGGGCGGCACGAACTGACCGAACATAGCTTGGATCACCTGGAAGGGTATATGGGATCTTCCCCGGTACGCATTGGTAATGGAGCCTACGATCAGCTGCAGCTCGATATTTATGGAGAACTGATTGATTCAGTGTACCTCT
>JAUVIT010000274.1 GCA_030592605.1 Bacteroidota bacterium | reverse complement strand
CTTGATCTGGGTACCTGGGAGTTTGGGAGTGCAGAATCCAATACTAACCTGGAGGGGCCTGTATTGAAAGCAATATTGCCCCGATGGAATTCAGATGGTTTCATCCTTCACCTGGAGGTGCCAGGGCACCCTGAATATAGTTCCGAATACACCTTTCTATTATCCGATTAATACTTACAGCATTTACCCATGCATGGGATAGCTAAAGATGGGATCGGTCTTCATTGCCTTCTCTTTGATGGCCCCAATCTCATCTTTATCCATGGGTTTGAATTCGGAGGCAAGTCCCAGGGCCATTGAAAAGAGATCCTCATGACCGGGAGGGATGGCGGCAGTGACCGGGTGTGAAAGGGTAAACCTGAGACCCTCACGAGCCTGTTCTTTTTCAGTTAGCGGTTTGTACCATGTTTTATCTATGGTTCTTTCCTCACCCTCTTCCCATCTTCTCCAGGCCATTGCTTTCAGTGCAAGAATGCCCATTCCTCTTTTTTGTGCTTCATCCATGACCTGGGGACCAAAATTCCCGTTGTACCAGGCGGCAAAGTTGAAGGGGAACAGGATGGTATCAAAATCATAAGCATTCATCAGTGCCAGGGCTGCCTCTACAGAATGGGCTGAGAATCCCAGGTATTTCACCTTGCCTTCCTCACGTGCTTCCACAAAGGTTTCCATGGCGCCTCCTTTACCAAAAATGGTATCAACATCCTCCAGGGAGGTGACCGCATGTAACTGGTAAAGATCGAAGTGGTCGGTATGCAGATATTTCAGCGACTGCTCCAGCTCCCGGCGGGCGCCTTCTTTTTTTCGTTCGCCGGTCTTGCAGGCCAGGAAAACATCTTTCCGGTAGGGTTCCAGGGCGGGACCCAGCATCTCCTCGGCATTGCCGTATGAGGGTGCCACATCAAAGTAGTTAATTCCATGATCGATGGCCTCCTTGACCCGGCTGGCTGCCTGTTCGGTGGTGGCCTTGTCCACCACGATGCCACCAAATCCAATCATTGACAACATTTCACCTGTTTTTCCCAGGGCGCGTTTTTCAATTTTTCCTTTGCCTGTTTCCCGGATAATGGCCGAAAGATTGGCCGGGAACATGCTGATTAGTGGAACGCTCATAACTGAAGTCTCAATAAATTTTCTTCTTTTCATGGCATAGTTTTAAGACAAGTTAGTAAATTGCTTCCCTTAAGTCAAGTTAGTCACCCACCGCTTCTGTTGTTGATGCTCCCTCAAGCGTAGAGTAGAAATCGGTCATGATAGCATCCGCGTTAAAGTTCTCCCAGATGGTGATCGTCCTGCTATTTCCGGGTTGTTCTACCCAATTGTTGTCATTGTACAGGGGAGATGGAATCTCAGAGGTTTCGGCCCAGGTGGGATCTTTAACAATGGCCACTGCAGCCATATCAAAAAGTGAGCGGAAACATCCATCCTCCAGGTGGTTAATGTGCCTGAACAGGTCTATTGAGTAGTCGCCAAAGCAGGTGAATGTTCCCCCGTGCCTTCCGGTAACCGGTTCATCCACTACAGGACCCATTCCCGGCATGCGGATATAGATATTTTTTCGTTTTGCCTTCACGTATGCAGTGCCAGAATCCAATCCATAACGGACTGTAACCATTTCAAAGGGTACTTCAGTTTTCAGAATGAAGTTCAGGGCTGCGGTATCATTTTCCAGGTTGTATTCTCCTGGTTCGGGATAGTTGGCCCCCAGCCAGACAATCCTGACCTTTTTGGCAATGGAAGGCTTCTTTTCCAGGGCAAGAGCCACATTGGTAAGTTTCCCAACAGGCAGCAGCACCAGCTTCTCTTTCCGCTTTTTCATGGCCTCCTGAATAATAAAATCAACCGCTTCAGATCCATCAAATTCCTTCTCGGACAAGTGCTCCCTTATTTCGGTGAAATCACCATTGGCACCTTTGATCACAGCTACTTTTTCTTTCCAGCCCACCAGGTTCACCACCCTCTGCGCCTCTTTCACATGTTCATCGATCTCGCCTCCACTATAAGTGGCATTGACGGTAACACCCAGCACATTGAAAGTCTGATCGTTCAGCAGCAGATAGGCCAGTGCATGCTGATCGTCCAGCTCGTTATTGGCATCGGTATCAAAGATCACAGGTACACCGGGATCACTTTTACTGCTGTCAGCATTATTACAGCTGCTGATAAGAAAAAGAATGATAAGTGCTGAAAGTAGGATAAAGGAATTTTTCATAGTGGATATTTGATTTTAAGTTAATCGCTTCGAGCGGTGAATTTACGAAATAGGATCCAGACAAGGAACAGGTGAAACAGGAATGTGATTCCAGCATAGAGCCAGAATGTACCATTGGAATCTGCCAGCAGGGAGCGGCTTGCCCAGAAGAGAGGAGAGTAGGCACCGCTCCAGTTATAGGGTGAAGGCAGGGCAAAGTCGAGTAGGGGTCCCATCAGAAAGATTCCGAATCCCTTGGAGATGGCCATACCCATTACTTTGTTATCGGCAAAAGCACCCAGTACCAGTAGCAGGATCAGGGACTGGCTGGATATCAGGAGTGAGATCACGATCACTTGCAGGATACCCAGGGTGCCAGTGAGCCCAAGAAGAAGCTGGAAGAGGATGATAAAGATAAAGCTAAGGATCATCGGGATGCCCATTCTTAGTTTCAGGTAGCCTGATTTTCCGGTAGGGGTAACTGAAATTGCGGTGATTATTCCCCCATCTCGTTCATCCAGCAAGATAAATCCGTAGACCATCCCCAGCATCATGGGGATCAGCATCAGGAAAAATGTACCGGCCTGCTTGTAAAAGGGTGAGATATCCACGCTCCACTGATTCATTACCAGGGCATCCAGGAAGGGAAAGAGGAAATGCATCAATGCCCAGAGGATAAATGGAACCATGAGGCTGAGGATCAACATGGGATCACCCTTCAACATTTTGTAATCATATGGGATGGCGCGCCAGTTCACTGGACCTTATTTATATACCAGATATCGTGTGACCCGCCTGATGGCAAATTTGTAGGCTATATATCCCCAGGCCACCAGCAAGATAATATCTAAAAAGATCCTCCACAGGGGCAGAGACTCTCTGGCACCCAGCATCAAATCCAGCGAGGCCACATAGGGTAGAAATAGAAAGAGGGGATTCTGATCCAATAGCATATACGGGACCACCGGGAGGATCAATAGCATGGAGGCCCCCATCATAAGACCAAAATATTGGTTAATGGTATCGACACGGGCAGCAAGTCCAAGGCCCAGCAGCACAAAGGTGCCAGCGGTAAATGCAATACATGCCAGCAGGAGCAAGGTGTAGGCAGTGAAGTGCCATACCGGCAGATAGACCAGAATACTCATGCATACGGCAATCAGGGAGAGGGAGATAGTTTTGGACCAGATATATTGGGAAGGTTCCAGGGGGGTTACAAAAAGACTCTGGATCACTGCCTGCTGTTTCTCCAGCAGCACCAGCGCCCCAATAAAAATAACCCCCAGCATAGTGGTGTCGCTGAGGATCAGGATCAGGCTTACCATCATCCTGTTTTTTTCGGGAAGATTTAAAAGTACAGTGACATATATGGCCGTGAAAACAAAATAGACCAGCCAGAAGCCCTGGCGCCATTGTAATGTGATCTCTTTTTTCAGTAGATGTTTCATCTCCTTATACAGCTTACTGTTTCAGTTGTTGGCCGGTAACCTTTATAAAGATATCCTCCAGTGAGGCCTCTTGGGTATGGATGGTCAGGATCTCCGGTTTCTTCAGAATATTCGAAAATGCAGCATTTGAGGCCAAGTGATCCATGGGAAAATCCTCCGAACCAATAAGTCCCTTCTCCCTATATTCCACCCGTACTGTTT
>JAUVIT010000270.1 GCA_030592605.1 Bacteroidota bacterium | reverse complement strand
TGCTTTCTGAAAGTTCGTGAAGTCCTTATGGGCCTGGTCTGGTCCGCCAAAGGCATCGGTAAAATTACTTTCCAGGGTCTCCCTGACAATCTGAACATAGCCTTCGGGCAGAACGCAATCTGAATCCAGGAAGATCACATAGCTTCCATTGGCCTTCTCACAACCAAAATTACGGCTGGGTCCGGGCCCCGAATTTTCCTTAAAGTAATAGCTGATATTAAGAAGATTCCTGTACTTCTCTACCACAGGCTCGCTGCTTAGCGACGAACCATCCTCAACAATGATCACTTCGAAATCCCGGTCTGTTTGAAGGCTTAAGCTCTGGAGCAGCTCCCCTGTCTCCTCAGGTCTGTTAAAAACCGGGATGATTAAAGATATCTTCACTTTAGATCTCCTTATCCACCTCGTATTTGTTTCGCTCTGCAGCATTCCGGGAGATCAGTTCTCCCAGGAAACCACCAATAAACAGGAGAGTCCCCATGATCATACTGGCCAGACCAATATAGAAGAAGGCGCTATCAGCAATTAATCGCTGGGGAATATGTTTGATCAGGGCGATCAGCTTATCAACTCCCAAATAGATGGCCATCCCCAGTCCCACTATAAACATAAGCAAGCCCATGGCGCCAAAGAGATGCATTGGTTTTTTACCAAAGCGCGTCAGGAAGCTTACAGTCAGCAGATCCAGGAAGCCATTCATAAAACGACTCATCCCGAATTTAGTCACCCCGTATTTTCGTTCCTGGTGCTGTACCACCTTTTCTCCAATCTGGGTAAAACCATTTCCTTCAGCCAGAACAGGGATGTAGCGGTGCATATCCCCATATACCTCCACACTCTTAGCCACATTGAGCCGGTATGCCTTTAGTCCGCAGTTAAAATCGTGGAGCCGGATCCCGCTAACCCTCCTGGCAGCCCAGTTAAATAGTTTGGTAGGTGCCTTTTTTCTAAGAAAGGGATCGAAACGCTTCTTTTTCCAGCCGCTTACCACATCATAGCCCTCCTCAAGGATCATCCTGCGCATTTCGGGAATCTCCTCCGGGCTATCCTGCAGATCAGCATCCATGGTGATCACCACTTCGCCGCTGGCCATACCAAAACCTGTATGGAGGGCAGCCGACTTACCATAGTTCCTGCGGAACCTGACACCCCTGATTTGGGGATAAATATGCTTCAGTGATTCAATCTGTTCCCACGATCCATCCTTACTGCCGTCATCCACCAGGATCACTTCATAGCTCAGCTTATTTTCAGAAAGCACACGATCAATCCAGCCACACAGTTCAGGGAGTGACTCCACTTCATTAAACAGGGGAACTACAATGGAGACATTCATGGCTTAACCGGTGATTAAGCTGGACTGGTTATATCCTTTTCCTTCTTAATAAATGCAGCAACAATAAGTCCGATAAAGGCATTTACAACGGGGCCAAAAATCAGAGCAATTTTGATCATATAGCCTACATTCATACGTTTTTCCATCCTTTCCAGGATGTCATCGTACATGCTTTCCGGAATCCTGGAGTTGCTCATGATCTTCTCTTCAGCCACAATCCTTACCTGGTCCACCAGACCGGGATCAATAACTGTAAAAAGCACATAGGTATAGATTGTACTGATAATGGTGGCAATGATACCCGCAGAGACAAGCACCATAACAAAGATCTGTCCAAAGCTTGCATATCCTCCCAGGTGTACATTACGATACTGGATCATCAGGTAGACCAGCAGGACAAGGCCGACCAACATATTTACCCAATTTGTCCAGCTTACGGTGGCCATTCCGATAAAATAGAAAACCAGTGAAATGAAAACAGATACTAAACCAAGAATGACCCCATAGATAAGGGCAGGTTTCCAGAAAGGTGCTTTTACTTTTTCTTCCATGATAAAAGATTCTTATAGTTAGTGATGGTAGTTTCAAAAAAAACGGGCAAGCTACTTATATCGCACCGCTACAACCGCTTACCCTTGCTACCTTCCGGTCCTGGGGGAATTGAGCAGGAGCTGGTCGTATAAGACTTGCCCGAAACGCAAATTTAAGAAGAAAAAGCGGTTCTGGCAATATCCTTATAAGATATGCCGGAACCGCTCCTTAATATGGTTCAGCTTTAAATGATGTGATTCTTAGTTGTCCTTGGGACGCAGACTCCTTACAGTTGCTCCCGCCTGCCACATTTCTGACTCCCGAATCTCTTTGAGCTCAACTTCAAGGTGGTCCTTATAGTCAACTCCACTGGTCTTTTCGAGCACAACTTTTGTCTCTTCACCACTCTTCACCCTTTTATAGAGCTCATTGAACACGGGCAGTGTGGCCGCCTTAAATTTTGGTTTCCAATCCAGCGCACCACGCTGGGCAGTGGCACTGCAGTTGCCATACATCCAGTCCATCCCTTTCTCGTCCACCAGACGAATCAGACTCTGAGTCAGCTCTTCTACGGTCTCATTAAATGCTTCCGAAGGACTGTGTCCGTTCTCACGAAGTACATCGTACTGGGCTTCCATGATCCCTGCCAGGGCACCCATCAGTACACCGCGTTCCCCGGTCAGGTCGCTGTACACCTCATCTTCAAAGGTGGTTGGAAAAAGATATCCCGATCCAATCCCAATTCCCAATGCCAGGGTACGCTCTTCGGCATTCCCGGTGTAGTCCTGGAAAACAGCATAAGAGGAGTTGATTCCTGTTCCCGCCAGGAAATTGCGCCTTACACTCATACCTGAACCCTTGGGGGCAACCAGGATCACATCCACATTCTTTGGAGGTACCACACCGGTCTGTTCCTTGTAGGTTACTGAGAATCCATGTGAGAAATAGAGCGCATCACCTTCCTTCAGGCATGGCTCCAGTTTGGGCCAAACAGTACGCTGGGCCGCATCCGAGATCAGGTATTGAATCACGGTAGCCTTCTCAGCTGCCTCCTCAATGGGGAAGAGGGATACGCCAGGTACAAAGCCATCCTTTACTGCCCGGTCCCAGTCCGCTTTGAACTCGGGTGCCTGACCAACGATCACATTGATCCCGTTGTCTTTCAGATTCAGTGCCTGGGCAGGTCCCTGTACACCATATCCGATAATTGCAATTACTTCATCCTTCAGCACCTCTTGTGCCTTAGAAAGGGGAAACTCCTCCCGGGTTACGACATTCTCCTCAACGCCGCCGAAATTTAATCTTGCCATTGTAAAAATATGTTAGAATTGTTAGATCTTTAATAAGTTACAGTATCATTTGCAGTTATCTCATGGTGCTCATCTATCTCCTTCAGATAAGTGGAAATCTCCTTGATCTGCTTGGTCAGTGCGATTCGGCCCGAACGTGCGAACTGAAGGATTCCATAAGGTTCAAGAGCACGGAAAAGCTGCTTGGTCTCATCTTTATGTCCGGTTTTCTCCACAACAGTATATTCAGGCTCGATGGTCAGAATTCTGGCATTGTGCTCCCTGATCAGGCTCTCCACTTCATCACCATTGGCAAAGGCCACAGTGGGCACCTTATAAAGCGCAATCTCCTGGTAGACAATCTCATCCAGGGTGTGGTAGAAGGCCTTGAGAATTCCAATCTGCTTTTCAATCTGATTGGTTACTACCCTGGCCATGGCCTCAGTGGCCTGGATCACAATGGTGAACCGGTAGATTCCCCTTACCTCCGATTCAGAAGTGTTGAGACTTTCAATGTTGATTTTTCGTCGTGAAAAGATCACGGTAATCCGGTGCAGGAGCCCCACTTTATGCTCGCTGAAAACCGATATGGTATATTCCTTTTTCATCACATGTTTGTTTTTCTATTGAATTGCACTTTCTGGCTCTCGAAATAGGATTACTCCAGGCGGATATCCGACACCGAAGCTCCGGCCGGAACCATGGGGAAGACGTTCCCCTC
>JAUVIT010000201.1 GCA_030592605.1 Bacteroidota bacterium | reverse complement strand
CTCCTTTCTCTCCGGGGATGCAATCCGGATAAATATATCGTTGAGCGATGGTTTGGTAATTTCGAATTTACTAATACGGGTCTTTTTTAGCAGCTCCGCCAGGAGTTTTTGAGGATCAACACCCTCTACCATCCGGATTTCCTGCAACTTGCCGTAGTTATTGACGTTCTCAATTCCTTTCAGTCCTTTTAGGGCTTCTGTTCCCAGGTCGGACTGGATGCGCAGCGTATCGTTGCCATACTGATCCTGGATATTATCCAGAGTGCCATCCAGCACTTTTTTCCCCTGGTAAATCATGAAGATGTAGTCGCACATTCGCTCGGCCATGGCCATATCATGGGTGCTGAAGATGATGGTGGCTCCTTTTTGCTGGAGTTCAAGAATGATGTCCTTCATCATATCGGCATTGATTGGGTCCAGTCCACTAAAGGGTTCATCCAGGATGATCAGCTCGGGTTGGTGCAAAATGGTAGCAATAAACTGCAGCTTCTGCCTCATCCCCTTGCTGAGGGTTTCAACCTTTTTGTCTTTGTAAGCTTTCAACTCCAGTCGTTCCAGCCACAGGTTGATGCGATTGGGAAGATCGGTTCCCTTATTCAGCTCCCCGTGAAACTTAAGCAATTCTCCTATCTTCATCTTTTTGTAAAGTCCACGTTCTTCGGGAAGGTAACCCACATTTTGAAGACGTTCGAAGTTGCTTTCCTGTCCATTGACCAGGAGTTTGCCCCTGTCGGGGTACATGATCTTCATGATCATGCGGATGGTAGTAGTTTTGCCCGAACCATTGGGACCTATAAAGCCGTAGATGCTTCCCTTGGGTACCTCCAGGGAAAGGTCATTTACAGCCACAACCGATCCAAATGTTTTGGTTATACCAGATAGTTCAATAATATTCATCATGCGAATTAACTTGTAAGAAACCCCAAGTTAAATATTCCGCGGAACAAATTTCTGAATATTATTATATTCTATATATAGATTACTCTTCCAGGGTGCTCAGGTCTCCCTCTTCCTGTCCCAGAGCCCGTGCCTTCAACACCCGTCTCATGATCTTCCCGCTCCTGGTTTTTGGAAGAGAGTCGGCAAAGACAACAAAGGCTGGTCGGGCAATGGGCCCGATCTCGCCATCTACATGCATCTTCAATTCATTAGCCAGCTCGTCGGATTCAGAGAATCCGTCTTTCAGGATGACCGTGGCATGGATAATATTGCCCTTCAGCTTGTCGGGTAGGCCAATGGCAGCTGCCTCTGTGACTGCCGGGTGACTAACAAGGGCGCTTTCGATCTCGGCAGACCCTAGCCTGTAACCGCTCACCTTCAGTACATCATCGTTACGACCGATGATCCATACGTATCCATCTTCATCTATTTTGGCCGAGTCTCCGGTCAGATACCAACCCTGTTTTTCGTACAGCTTCCAGTATTTTTCAATGAACCTGTCTGGATCTCCCAGGATGGTACGTGCCATACCGGGCCATGGATTCTTGATCACCAGGTTCCCTTCGGTTCCATGTTTCACCGCTTTGCCCGATTCATCCACCACGGAGATTTCATTACCGAAAAAGGGTTTGGTGGCCGATCCCGGTTTCAGAGGGGTGATGGGAAGGGGTGTGATCATAAATCCACCCGTCTCCGTCTGCCACCAGGTATCCATAATGGGGCAATTGTTTTTCCCGATCACTTCATAGTACCAAAGCCATGCCTCCGGATTGATGGGTTCGCCCACGGATCCAAGGAGCCTCAATGAGCTCAGATCGTGTTTATCGGCCCAGGACGCTCCATAGCGCATCAGGCCCCTGATGGCTGTTGGACTGGTATAGAAGATATTTACACCATATTTCTCAATCATCTGCCACCAGCGGTTGGGATAGGGGTGGTTGGGGGCCCCTTCGTACAGGAGGATGGTTGCCCCATTGATCAAGGGACCATAAACGATGTAGGAGTGACCTGTAATCCAGCCAGGATCGGCAGCACACCACCACCGATCATCAGGCTGTATGTCAAATACATACTTAAAGGTACTTGAAGCATAAACTGAATATCCTCCGTGGGTATGTATGAGGCCCTTGGGTTTTCCGGTAGTACCGCTGGTATAGAGGATGAAGAGGGGGTCTTCTGCATCGGTTTGTTCTGTTTCGCACTTGGCAGAGGCAATGGGCATGCCCATCAAATCGTGCCACCAGTAATCCCGGTCGTTCTCCATAAAACATTCCTTGCCGGTACGCTTGACTGTGATACAGACATCGATGGTGGGGGAGCGGCGCATGGCCTCATCTGCAATGGTTTTCAGGTTGGTGGGTTTGCCCCTTCTGAATCCACCATCGGCGGTAATAAGAATACTGCTGTGTGCATCGGCAATCCGCTCGGCAAGAGCCTCCACACTGAAACCTCCATAAATCACGCTATGAGCAGCACCTATTTTGGCACAGGCCAGCATGGCAATGATGATTTCAGGGATTTGTGGCATGTAAATGGTCACGATATCACCCTTCTTGGCACCCATGGCTTTGAGGACATTGGCAAACTTGGAGATCTCACGATTCAGGGCAAAGTATGAGAAAGTCCGAACGTCGCCGGGCTCTCCCTCCCAGATTAGCGCCAGTTTATTCTTAGTCTCCGAATCCAGGTGACGGTCAATGGCATTGGCCACCACATTGGTCTTGCCCCCGGTAAACCATTTGTAGAATGGCTTATTACTGTCGTCCAGAACTTTGTTCCATTTCTGATACCAAAAAAGCTCTTCGGCCTCTTTGGCCCAGAAGTCTTCACGGTTTGTGATGGATTCCTGGTAGAGCTTATCATACTCTTTGATTCGTGCCCGCATTTTCACTCCCTCGCTAGGGTGATAGAGTGAATTTCCTGATTTTTGATTTGCTGCCATTCCTGAATATTTTAATTAAAAACACCTGATGCACAGAATTGTTTAGGACGCTGCTGAATTACAAGAGAATGGGCCAGTTGTTTCTATTGGCAATTCTTAAAAGTTTTTTATCGGGGGAGACCGCCACTGGAAAGCCAACGGCCTCCATTACGTACTTGTCGGTATGAGAATCACCATAGTACCATGCTGTCATGGGATCGTAGTTATTTTCATGGCAGAAGGCCAGTAATCTTACTTTTTTCTCAGGACCGTAGACTAGTTTACCGCTGGTGTGACCGGTCAGGATTCCGTTTTTGGATTCCAGCCGGGTGCAGATCATCTCATCCAGCTCCAGATATAAGCTTACCGGCTGGCAGATGGGAGTGGTGGCCGAGGAGAGCAGGACCACCTTAGCTTTTTGTGCCCGGTGTTCCTCAATTGTTTCCAGGATTTCGGGACGGATGGTATCTTTTATTCTGCTATCGAAAATCTCCTGGGCCAGCGCTGTGATGTCCGCTTCCTCCACTCCTTTCAGCCAGGTGAGCATCCGGTTGATCATCCGGGTGGGATCGCCCATGTCAAGCTTGTAGAGGATGGAAAGCCAGACTGCATGACGGTACTGCCTTTCGCTCATCAACCCACGTTTGCGGGACTCCTGTACCAGGTGGGTGGCACTGTTCCCATCCAGAATGGTGTGGTCCAGATCATAAAAAGCGGTATAAGGGTAACTGCTCATTAAAGAACCTACGCATTAAAAAAGTGCTCCCCCTCCGGATTGTATATGATGTTGAGCGCGGAAGGCAAGATTCCTACCTCAAAGGTAGTGTCAAAATAAAGTTCTCCATCCACATGAAAGGGAACTTTTTTCCCAAAATCAACCAAAATCTTATCTGCCTGGTAATAATCTACATTGCGGTCAGCTATATGGGTCCCCTTTGGCACCATGGAGAGAATCTTAAAACGCTGAAGCAGGTTTAGTTTCCGGATCATGCAAACATCCAAAAGCCCGTCGTTGGCAATGGCTTCGGGGGTAAGCAGGAAACTGCCTGCAAAACGCCGTCCGATGGCGATGGTATTCATAAAGCAATCTGTCTCTTTTTTCTGATCACGTGAGCTGATGGTGGCCTTTCCCTCTTTATAGAATAGAAGGGTTGATATAATGTGCCAGAGATATTTACTTTTTCCGCTGCCCTTTGCAACTTCTCCTGGCTCCACATAGTTTTTTGCAGCCACCTGGGCATCAAAACCAAGCCCTATTCCGTTTAGAAAATAGAGTCCGTTCACCTTACCCACATCCATCTCTATGGTACTCTGCTGAAAGAAAGTATCCCAGTGCTCCTGGCTAAAACGGTCTGGAAACCCCAGGATCTGGATAAAATCATTGCCCGTACCGGCGGCTATCAACCCAGTGGTAACCCGCTTCTGCCCGATCAGGGGCCGGGCCACCTCATTCATGGTGCCATCTCCCCCCACGCCAATGATATGGGAGCATCCGTTTTCCAGGCTTTGCTTCGAGAGCTCAATGGCATGATCATGTCGTTCAGTGAGCAATATGCTAGCATTCAGTGACCGGTCCGCAAGTTGTTTTTCCAGCTCGGGTAGGAGCAATTTTCCAAATCCGCCCCCTGCGGTGGGATTCACGATGAAGCACCATTTTTCCTTATTTTCCATGTGTGTTAAGATCAGTATTTTCAGATTCAATCACTTCAATCACCCGGTCCATGATCTCCTGATCGCTTTGCATGGCCAATATCTCTCCCTCCAAAGGGGGGTGAATAATTAAGCCCAAATGAGAACCAAAGTGGATGCTGAACCTGTTTTTTGGTTTGAGTTTGTAAAATCCATTAAGCGTCACGGGAAGAATGTCATTTTCCGTGGCCCTGAGGAGGTGGATAAATCCTCTGTAGAAGGAGTTGAGTT
>JAUVIT010000010.1 GCA_030592605.1 Bacteroidota bacterium | reverse complement strand
TTCCTGAAAGTTACTAACCATGTTGTTTTCTTTCCTGAACAGCTTGAAATCTATTATTCCGAAGACAATAATAATTTTCATAAAATTGAATCAAGGGAAACGGCCTACCCCCTTAAGCCCGGGGACAAAGTTAATGATATTGAGTACTATGATTTCCAGTTCACACCCGTTCAGGCCAGGTACATCAAAGTCTATGCAAGGAGTATGAAAGTAGCACCAGCCTGGCACCATGCGTCAGGAAATCCAGCATGGATCTTTTGCGATGAGGTAATCATAAACTAGATATTACAGAAATAACCTCATTTATACATTAGGTTCACCAACACCCAGTTTTTATCACTCCTGGTAGCTGCCATTCCCATCCTTTTATATCCTGGAGATATAGTATTGTGGAATGCTGTACCTGGGGTATAAAAAAATAAAAGTCCGCCTGTGGAGGCGGACCTGGCCCTGTATTGTCAGGGATATGATGGATGAACTGTCGCTTAGTATAAAACAAATAGCGTGCCAAAAGAGCTACAGTGTCCAGTCAATCCCGGTTTCCTCCTGTTTTTTTAGGTAGTCATTGGTCTTTGAGAAGTGCCGGCAGCCGAAGAATCCATTGTAGGCGGAGAGTGGAGATGGGTGAGCCGATTTCAGGATCAGGTGTTTACCATTGTCGATAAGGGACTCCTTGGCCTGTGCAAAGCGACCCCAAAGCAGAAAGACCACCCCGCTTTTTTCTTGTGAAACGACTTTAATAACACGGTTGGTAAAGGTTTCCCAACCACGTTTCTGGTGAGACCCTGCCTGGCTGTCACGTACGGTCAGGGTTGCATTGATCAGCAAGACCCCCTGGTCGGCCCATTTTTCCAGGTTGCCGTGTTCCGGTATGGGTATGCCCAGGTCCGAATGCAGCTCTTTGAAAATATTGACCAGAGAGGGAGGTTTGGGAATGCCCTGGGGGACGGAGAAACACAATCCATGGGCCTGGCCTTTGCCATGGTAGGGATCCTGCCCCAGGATCACCACCTTAACCCGGTCAAAAGGGGTGCGTTGAAAAGCATTAAAAATGAGCTTGCCCGGAGGGTATAGGGTGTGCTTCTTCTTCTCCTCCTCCAGGAACTCTTTGAGTGTTCTGAAATAGGAGGATTGGAACTGATCCATCAGGACCGATTTCCACCCGGCTTCAATAACTGGGTCGATTTTCTGCATGGTATGAAAGTAATTAAAGTGGAGGAGTAGCGCAATGTTTTAGAGGCTAAACCTGGCTGTGACAATGAAGTTACGACCCGGAGCGCTTATTCCTGAAGCATAGGACTTATAAAACTGGTCGAACAGGTTTTCTACAGCCAGCATAAAATCAAGATATTTCCATGCTCCAAAACCTACTTTGATATTGGCGGTCCACCATGAAGGGAACCCATATTCCATGGCTTCCCCTTCATTGTCCTCTCCGAAAGGCGAAAAATCTTCTGTATATTTCCATCCCTGGTACACAAAATAGGTATCCAGGAAAAACCTACTCTTCCTATAGGTGAGAGAAGTTCTGCCGAACAGGGGAGGGATATGTCCCAGAGGAACATCATCGCTCAGATTGTGTCCCTTAGTATAGTTAATGGAGCCGCTCAGGCTAATATTTTTATTCAGATTGGTAGTTATGTCCATGGAGGCTCCATATATATAGGCTTCTCCTGCGTTGTAATTGGCTGTAATCCTATATTGATCACCATCATAATACAGGGAATCCTCTCCATTTAGTTGATAGCCGGTCCTGACTATGGCATTGTCCAGATAGGTATAGAAGCCCACCAGTTGGATCTTCATATAATCTTCTATAAATCTGTTGATTCCTATTTCTGCATTGTAGGTATACTCGGGAGAGAGATCGGGGTTGGGAACCGTCACATAATCCTCCTTGGCCCTCACTTTGCCGTAGTCGTCCACATTAGGATTTCTAAAACCGGAAGAAAGAATGGCGTTCAAATGCCATCGGTCCGATGGAGAGTAAACCAGACCCATACTTCCTGATAGAGATCCATGTTTCATACTGATATCGTCGTAGGGGAGCATTGGATTGTCAAAGGATGAGTACAGGGTTCCATAGTTGTACCTGGCCCCCAGGTTCAGCACCAGTTTTTCATTCATGATCCATTTATAGCTGGTATAAGCCGATGCACTCCAGGTCTGGCTCCCTCCCTCAGGGTAGCGGGTTTGTGCTGCTTGCCACTCACCAGTCTGGATGTTCTCATACCAGGCTTCCGATTCCACCAGGTTGTAGTCTAGCTCGGCACCATAGTGCAATTTATGCTTGGCTCCCCAGATCTTTACCAGATCAAGGTTCAGACTGAATACCATGACATCTTCCTGCTGTGTGAGCAACTCTTCATTCCTGAATTTGCGTGAATAACGATCCTCATCAATGCTTTGATATGCCACCAGGGTAGTCATATTGGTAAACACCGGGTTGACTTTCTTCAACACATTTTTCAAAGAAACAAGTAACCTGTTCTGGGGACCGTAGTAGTATTGAGCGTATTTCAGCTTATCTCCGCTGTAATCATTTAATTTATCAAAGCGGTCAATATCCGATGAGGTGGAGTACTGCATATTCAGAATCCAGTCCACATACTGTGAAGGTGTGTACCTGATTTTCTGCAGGATATCCATCTGGCTGTAGCCTGTATTAAGCTGAATTAGTGGATTATCATTGATCAGGGTTGAATCCACACCATCTACCTGGTCTACATAGTGCATCAACTCACCCCAGCTACCCAGGGTTGGATCCCTCCAGCTGCCCATCCTGATGTCGCCCAACTCCTTGTAAGTAATACTGGTAAGTGAGGCCCATCTTTTTTTTCCTACTGTAAAATCGAGATGACCTGTAATGCCATTCATGGCCGAAGCATATTGCATATAGGCCTGAGCATCAAACAGCGTGGTGCTGTCAACGCCCAACTGAGGATCCTTCGTATAGTAGTGGACCACTCCCCCAAGGGCATCACTTCCATACATAATGGATGTGGGTCCGAAAATAACCTCGGTCCGTTCAAGAATTGAGTTATCGATGGTGATTGAGTTTTGAAGATGCCCGTTCCTGTAAATGGCATTGTTTAACCTTACCCCGTCTACCACAAGCAGAATCTTATTGGCTTCAAATCCCCGCAGGATGGGACTGCCTCCTCCTCCCTGGGTTCTCTGAACCAGTATATTTCCTGTCTCTTCCAGAATATCGGCTGCTGAGAATCCTGTTGACTCCATCAATACATTGTCTTCCAATACATCCACCATATAGGGAATGATCATGCTGCTCTCCCTGTATTTAGAAGCAGATATAACATATTCATCAATCAGGATCCTTTTTCTCTGTAGAAAGACTTCTTTCTGATCGCTCAGATCTGACCTGCAGAATTCCTTTGACATATAAGCCGGATGCTGAAAGATAATGGTATCGTTGCCCTGGAATATGGATACATTTATCATGCCCAGAGAGTCTGTAATGGCAGCCTTATCCCTGGACATATTAAATACAGCCACACTTTCAATGGGAGTATGGTCAGACTGGTTTCTTACCTGTACTTGCTGACCTTTCAATACCGATGTTGAAGCTAATATACTTAGTATGAAAAGAATACGATATGCCATGCAAGGAGAAAATACGCATTATTATAACAAAAACTATACCAATCTTCAGTGTTGGTAAATTTCCCGTGATCCAGCCCATGAAATTCATATTTTTGGTTCAAACAGGAGTTGAATGGCAAAACGCATTATATACGGTGGCCTATTTGCAGTAGTTTGTTTGGGACTTATCACACTATTCCTGCTCAAGAAGTTTGACAAAATTGAAGCAGTTGAGATCCAGGGAGCTATTCCGGAAGATGCCATCCTTTTCGCGGAGGATATTGATTTTAAGTACCTGACAGAATCATTTTTGCCAGAAAGCAGGATCTGGATCGATTTTGTGAACATTATCGAGAGGGGTGAACTGGATTCCATATTGAATGTAGCACTTGGTCAGATTCGTTCATCTGAGCCCCTGAATGATCTCTTACTAGAAGAGGGATTGAATCTCTCGCTGCACAAGGTGGGCAAAGATCAGCTTGTCCCGCTTTTTTACCTGGAGTATTCTTCTGCTCACAGCGATCATGACTTCGAACATTTGATGCTGAACTTGCTGGAGAAAAGGGCCATGATCAATGAGCGAAAATATGAAACAGAAGTGGTGTATGATGTATCGGGCGGACCTGGATTTGTGCCTGGAAAGTTCACTTTTGTATGTCTGGACGGATTGTGCCTGATCAGCTCCTCGTCCATGCTTGTGGAGGAATCCATCAGAACCATTCATTCCGAAACTAACCTTGCTTCTTTAGCCGGACTTCAAAAAGTGAGGGAGACAGAAGGCAGGTATGTACATGCGAACTTCTATCTTAACTATAGCAGGCTTCCTGATCTTTTACACCCTTTTATCAAAGAGTCAGCATGGGGCTTACTAGGCGGTTTGTCAAAGCTTTCATCCTGGGGAGAACTGGATCTGGATATAAAGCAGGAATCAATGACTCTGAATGGAATGACACTTGCCGATCCTGATCTTCCCTTATTTCTGGGAGCCTTCAGGGAACAATCTCCGGTGAAGATGGAGTTGCATGAAATGTTGCCTTCCGGGACAAGCTATTTTTTACATCTTGGCATAGGCGACAGGGTAAAATTTAAGCAGCAGCTGATCTCTTATTTGAATGGATTAGGCTTAGGTGCGGAGATAGAAGCTGAAACAGAACGAATTAAGCAGCTGTATGGAATTGATCCACTGGAAGACCTGACCACTATATTGGGTGACGAAATGGCCTGGTATGCCATTGAAGGAGTGACAAAGGGACCAGCTGATGAGTTGTTTGTTATTGAGACCAGGAGTCGCAGTGAAACGATAGAAGTAGTGATGCGATGGCTTGAGACCTACCTCCGGGTAAACGCTTTTGATATGCGGTCACTGCGACATGTATATCAGCTGGATAATCAGACAAGCTTTAATATTTACAGCCTCCCCGACCAGTATTTCAAAGGAATGGCAACTGGTCGCCTGTTCAATAAGTACTTTACTGTTTATGAAAATTACCTGATTTTTGGACCCTCTGTGGATGCCCTTTCCAGGGTAATCTACCAGAATGTGCTTCATAAGACATTTGTCAGCGATCCTGTTTATAAGGAGATCTCAGCCCACCTTTCCAACCGTAGCAATGTAACCCTCTTCTTCAGGCCATTTGCTTTTTTGGACTATAGAAAAGAGATGTTAAATGAAAAGATGGCAGCTTATCTGGAAAGGATGGAACTCTTTTTTCGAAGGATCCCCGGGGTGGTGGTACAGTATAGCAACGAAGGTGATCTAATTTATCAAAGCATCTCCTGCAAATATACGCTACAGATCAAGGCCAAGGCCCTTACTGTTTGGGAGAGCCTGATGGATACGGCTGTAGTGGTCAAGCCTGCCCTGGTTGTAAACCATAACACTTCGGAGAAGGAGATTTTTGTCCAGGATCTGGCCAATAAAGTTTATTTGATCAATGGTACCGGAAGGGTTCTATGGAAACAGCCGGTTGATGGTCCCATATTGGGAGCTGTACACCAGGTTGATTTTTACAGGAACGGCAAGCTTCAGTACCTCTTCAATACAGCAAAGAAGATTCATTTAATAGACAGGAACGGGAATTATGTGGAGCGTTACCCTATTTCTCTCAGATCCGATGCAACCAATCCCCTTGCAGTTTTTGACTATGATAAGAGCCGGCATTATCGCCTCTTTGTAGCTACAGCGGATCGAAAGATCTATCTGTATGATATTGAGGGGAATATGATTACCGGCTGGAAATTTGGGAAAACAGAATCGATGGTTACAGAAGAAATTCAGCATTTCAGAGTCAGCGATAAGGATTATATCGTTGCTGTTGATCAGAACAGGGCCTATTTTCTTGATCGCAGGGGCAAGGAAAGGATCAGGCTGAAAGAGCGAGTGGTTCTGTCACCTCAAAATCCGCTCATACTCGACATGAATATCAGGGAGGAGCGGCCCAGGTGGATTTCTACGGATACTTCGGGGAGTGTGAGAGCCGTCTATCTGGACGGATCTGTCTCAAACTTATTATCCAGAGAGATGTCTCCGGATCACTTTTTCTCCATGGAGGATATGAACAGGGATGGAATCCCCGAGTATATATTTGTGGATGGTGATGACCTGGATATTGTCAAGCAGGATGGCAAACGTTTGTTCAGTTTCAAGGTGAAGGAGCGAATCAGTGACAGGCCTGATATTTATAAATTTTCGGCTTCAGATATAAAAATTGGAATCACCGACCGCTCCAGGAACAGAATATACCTGGTCAATTCAGATGGCTCCCTTTACGAAGGGTTTCCGTTGAAGGGATCCACCAGATTCAGCATCGGGTATTTTAAAGGTTCAGAGAGTAGATTCAATTTGATTGTGGGAAGTGAGAACAATTTTCTTTACAATTATTCAATCGAGTAGTCATGAGGAAATTTTTATTCTATTACACGATATTCATGATGGCGGGAGGTCTATTTTTAAACTCCTGTCAAAAAGAGCAATTTCAGCTGGATAAATTGTCCGATGAGATTGAGATTCATACGGATCTGGTTGCTCCGCTACTATATGGATCCATGGGAATGGGTGAGATAGTGGCACAGTTTGATTCATCTGGTTATGTGGGTGAATTTGGAGATGGACTTATCTACCTGACCTATACTGATACAGCTGTTGATGTAATGGTTGATACGCTCAACCTGGTGGTAGATGGGCTTTACACTGAAATCTATTTCGATACGGAGATAGCGGATGATCCCATTTTCATCGGCAGCTCCATTGGGGATACTGTACACTTTATAAAGAGTAAGTACTACGGCGTTGAGACAAGAGGCGACAACCGCCTGGATAGCATTGTTTTTAAAGGAGGGGAATTATTGACCGAGATGGAGAGCACTTTTCGGCATGCTGGATTTTTAACTATCAGCAGTACCTATATCAGGGATGCAGATGGAAACCCCTATACTTATACCATGACGATCAGTGATCCTTCCGGAAACTTTAACTGGTCGGAGAGCGAGGATCTGGATGGATATTTTATGAGAGCAGAACAAAGCGGCGATTCAAGCGTATTCAGGATGGATTATGACTTTGCTCTGATCAATAGCGGCAATCCGGTTAATCCGGGGGAATTTTGCGAAATAAAATCCAATTTCCTGGACATGGGCTTTTATAACTTGTATGGCTTTGTAGATCCAAGTGAAGTTGTTACAGAAAGTGGAGTGCTGGATATTCCAATCTATGCGGATTTTCCGGAGCTGGCACATCTGAAACTTGCCGATCCGCGAATCAACATATTTACGGAGAACTCATTGGGGATCCCCTTTGAATTGTCACTTGACAGTGTCATAGGCACTGCGGAGGATGGATCCACAGAAACACTTGAGTTTTATTCAGGGCACCCGTTCATCATACCTGCCCCAAGCATTGATATGCTGGGTGAGACAGCTGATGGAGAGTTTTATATCAACAACCAGACCTCCAATATTCAGGATTTACTGAATATTGCCCCCCATACGCTTTCTTACAAAGTGACAGCTAATATTGGCTCCCAGAATCAAAGCCACTTCCTGCTCGATACCAGCAGGTTTATGACAGAGGTGGAAATCTTGTTGCCAATGGACCTGTCAATTACTGAATATGCTCTGACAGACACATTGGAGTTTGCACTGGGGGCAGATGGAATCGATACCTCGCTGATAAAACATGTGGTAGTAAATCTTTCAACTATTAATGAGTTGCCCATAGAACTGGGCTTGCAGGTATATTTATTGGACGCATCCGATACGGTGCTTGATTCTCTGTTAAATGGTGATCCTGTATTTCTTGCTTCCTCGGAGGTGGACAGCGATGGAAAACTTTTGCTTGCAAGTGAGACCAGCCACAACATTGATTTTCCGACAGAAAAGCTGGGAATCCTTGACCAGACAGAATATTTATGGGTCAAGGCACGAATGGTCACGGCCGAATCAGGTGGACAATTTGTTAAATTCTATTCCGATTATACTTTGGATTTTGATATTTCCTTCTATGCTGAACTTAGAATAAATAACAGGGATTTATGAGATTAATCTGCAAGATCATATTTAGTCTGGCATTGCTCTTAGGAGCAGGTTTGCAGACATGGGCCCAGACCCAAAATTCCCTTTATTTTATGAATGGGATTCCCCAATCAAACAGGATTAATCCTGCACGAAATCCCGATTGCGGATTCTATATCGGGATTCCCATACTTTCGCCGCTAAGTACTCAATTCTCATCAAATCCTCTGGTGTACGAGGATATAATCTATCCTCATCCTACGGAAGATTCCCTGATCACCTTCCTCCATCCACTGGGCGACCAGGAGGCTTTTCTGGATAAATTAAAGCCCTTAAATGTAGTGCTTGCTGATACAAGAACTTCAATTATATCTATTGGGTTTGGTACCGGGGCCGGTTTTTTTTCATTGGATCTCACCACCAGGGCTGAGGTGAACCTTTATTTCCCGGGCGACCTGGCCAAACTGGTACTGGAGGGTGCCGATGAAGGAGGAGTCTATAACATGGATGGTACGGGAACAGATTTTTCAGGCTTTGATGAAATTGCAGTGGGCTGGTCAGGAGCCATAGGAAGCAAGTGGAAGATCGGAGTCAGGGGGAAGGCCTTATTCGGTTTTGGGAACCTTTCCACCTCCCGGTCGGAGCTTGAAGTAAGTACTTCGGAGGAGCTCTGGAATATTCAGGCAGATATGGAATTTAATGCTTCTTTACCCTTTGCAGAGGTCGTATATGATGAAGACGGGAATATCGAAGACATTATCATCGAGGACGATGTAAATAACATGCGTCCTTCGTCCCTTTTCAAGCAGGCATTTAATGCGAAAAATTTTGGATTGGCCGTGGATCTGGGTGTTGATTTCAGGCCCTCAGACCGCTGGCTGCTCAGCGCCAGTGTTCTGGATATCGGGTATATCCGCTGGACAGATGAGGTGCATAAAGTGAGCTTCAATACCGATTATGATTATTTAGGCCTGGAAGTGAACCCGCTTGAATTTACGGGGGATCTCTCTTTCGGAGATTATGTGGATAGCTCTTTCTCAGCCTTGGCCGATTCACTGGCGGGTGGACTTGAATTTACCCCTGGAGGGATTTATACCAGCCACCTCAATCCAAAGTTGTATATAGGAGCCTCCTGGTGGGCGACTCCGGGTATCAATTTCGGATTGCTCTCCCGCACTGATTTTCTAAGAGAGACCATTTTTGAACAGCTAACTGCATCAGCCAATTTTGCTGCCGGTCGATTTCTTAATTTTACTTTGAGCTATACCTTTATGAATAACTATTGGAAGAATTTCGGAGCCGGGATCTCACTCAATGCGGGCCCCGTAAATCTCTATCTAATCTCAGATAATACACTGAACGCCCTGTTCTGGCCCGGGGAAGCACAATCGGTAAATCTCTGGTTTGGAATGAACCTGGTTTTTGGGTATAAGGAGTGTTGGAAGAAGGACCAGGACAGGCCCCTGGTTTATTAGTCGGATCGTGGCCTAGGGTTCTTTAATTTTTTTGGCCATACTCGTGGCAAAAACAAATTTATTCAGCGCTTCATTATCGGTCTTCAAAATATCCTCCCTGGAGCCTTCCCAACATTTACATCCCTGGAAGATGAATATGACCTTATCGCCAATCTCCAGAACGGAATTCATGTCATGCGAATTAACGATGGTGGTCATCTGAAATTCCTCAGTGAGTTCCTTGATCAGGCTGTCAATAATGATTCCGGTCTCAGGGTCAAGACCAGAGTTTGGTTCATCACAGAGCAGATACTTGGGATTAAGTGCAATGGCTCGGGCAATGGCGACCCTCTTTTTCATTCCTCCGCTCAATTCGGCAGGGTATAATCCATTGGACCCGGTTACTCTTACCCGTTCCAGGCAGAAGTTAGCACGATCCAGTTTCTCCTTTCGGCTTTGAGGGGTGAACATATCAAGGGGGAAGAGGACATTTTCTTCCACCGTAAGTGAATCGAATAATGCAGCTCCTTGAAAGAGTACGCCCATCTCCTTGCGGATCTTTTGCTTTGTTACCGTATCCAGGTGACTGAATTTATGATCATCGTACCAGATCTCTCCTTCATCTACTTCGAGCAGACCGGCAATGGATTTAAGCAAGACCGTTTTTCCAGAACCACTTCGACCAATAATCAGGTTGCATTTTCCTGGCTCGAATTGGGCGCTCACATCGTTAAGCACAAATTCGCCATCATAACTCTTATAAAGATTCTTCACTTCAATCATCCGAGTATGGTTCTGGTAAGAATCAGGTTGGCCAGCAGGATTAATATGCTGCTCTGTACCACAGCCTTGGTACTGGCTTTCCCCACTTCCACTGCCCCTCCTTTTACAAAATAACCGTAGTAGGACGAGACCGAGGTAATAATAAAGGCGTAGAAAACAGTTTTAGTCAGGGCATAGCTTATGTAATAGGGTTGAAAGCCATACTGGATGCCATTAATATAATCCGCCGGTGGAATAATGTCGCCCAGGGCGCATGCAAAATATCCTCCGAATAAACCAACAATTATGCTGAGCAAACAAAGGATGGGGAAGAATACCAACGAAGCAATCATTTTGGGCAGGATCAGGTAGGAGGCTGAATTAATTCCCATCACTTCCAGGGCGTCGATCTGTTCAGTAATACGCATCATTCCTAGCTCTGAAGCAATACTTGATCCCACCTTTCCGGCCAGGATCAATGCCATCATGGTTGAGGAAAACTCCAGGAGCAGGGAATCTCGTACAGTTAAACCTACAAGATAGGTGGGCAGAAGAGGGTTTTCGATATTAAAATTTACCTGAATGGTAATGACCGCTCCCACAAAAAGGGAAATGATTACCACGATTCCAAAAGAGTTGATGCCCACCTTTTCGATCTCCCGCATGATCTGCCGGTACAGAATAGAGTGTCTTTGAGGTTGGCCGAAAGTTCTCTTCATCAGAAGAAAGTAAGTACCTATATGTGCGAGCAACTTCATAAGCCTCAAACATTTTTATCTAATATAATTAATATTGTATAAAACATCTTTAGTGTCTGGAATATTCATTAAAAAGCGAGTATATTTATGTAAATGGATTGATTAAGTGTACATACTTCCCTCAAGATAATGGATAAAAATTACTATTGTGTAATCATGGCAGGAGGCATTGGCAGTCGCTTTTGGCCCCTGAGTAAAAAAGAACGCCCCAAGCAGTTCCTGGATATCCTTGGAACTGGAAGAACCCTTTTGCAGCAAACCTTCGACAGGTTTCAAAAGATCATGCCTCCGGATCATGTTTATATTGTAAGCAACCTGGAATATAAAGAAATAATTGCTGAGCAATTACCCCTGATACCTGAAGAGAATATACTTCTGGAGCCCTTGCGCCGAAATACAGCTCCCTGTATTGATTATGCAAATTTCAGAATCTATCAGAAGAATCCCGATGCCAGGATTGTAGTGGCTCCTTCAGATCACCTCATTATGAAGGAGGAGGAGTTTCTGCGCTCCGTGGATCAGGGCCTTGAGTTTGTGGCAGCGAATGATGCCTTATTAACCCTTGGGATTGTTCCCAGTCGTCCGGAGACAGGCTATGGGTATATCCAGTCCATAGAGAAGAAGGTGAAAGGATATGAGAGCCTGACCTTGAGAAAGGTGAAGACCTTTACTGAAAAACCGGATCTTGAACTTGCAAAGGTTTTTCTCAACAGCGGTGACTTTTATTGGAATGCTGGTATTTTCTTCTGGTCACTTGAAACTATCATGAACTCATTTGAGATGCACCTTCCGGAGATTCATTCCCTGTTTAAGGAAGGGCTAAAGGTTTATGGAACGGCAGATGAACAGAAATTCATTCACGAAACCTATGGAAACTGCAAGAATATAAGCATTGATTATGGTATCATGGAGAAGGCAGATAATGTCTTTGTATTGGTTTCGGATTTTGGATGGTCAGATTTGGGAACCTGGGGATCACTCTACGAACAATTGCATAAGGATGAACTTCAGAATTCAGTTTCAGGGAAGCATGTTTTTTTGTATGAATCCTCGGGAACCCTGGTAAATGTTCAGGATAATATGCTGGTTGTATTGCAGGGACTGGAGGATTATATCGTTGTACAGAACGAAAATATCATCCTGGTGTGCAAGCGTGAGGATGAACAGAAGATCAAGCAGTACGTCACCGATATCAAGACCGAAATTGGGGAAGATATGGTGTAGTCGCATATCCTGTTTCGCAGCTGAATTTCCTCGCTCCGCTCGTAAATATAGGCTTGCTCAACAGGATACGCTCCTTTGGGTAAGCATTCTGTTTAAACAAGCTTCCCTTCCATACATTTTATGCTCTCAAGGAAATAGTCTGCGAAGTATATGTGTTCGATGCCACCTACAAATTGCGCAGCAATTTTAAGTGGCGAGAACATATATACGAGCAGGCACTATTGTTGGGGCATAAAAAAAACCGCATTGTGGTAATGCGGTTTTTTAATGCGGTAAAGGGAAATTCTAGTATTCCCAGAGGTCATGCTCCATGATGAACAGATCATTTTTGATTCGTTCTGCTTCAAGCAGTACATCCTGACCCAGTTTGTAGTCAGTTAGCAAGCGATTCCCAAATACGTTGGATTCACCTATAATGGTGCTGGAAAAACGACGCTGCATAAAGAGGTCATCAAAGGACATGGCCTGGGCATCATTTTTCGGATTGTATATCGAATGGGTAGCAAATAACCTGCGACATTGCGGGAAATGTACCACAAATGGAATTCCGGGCCTGGGTGAGGGTAAAGGCTGGTTGAACTCGTCGTAGTACGAATAATAGACCGGAGCAATAGCCACGATGCGCACTTGCATGGTGGAGTGTTTCTTGTCGAAGAACCACTGCTCCTGAATCTGGAACTGGAGGATATTGGTCATACTCTGACCCATCCTTTCAAAATTGCCATCATTATCAAATATGGAATCACCTTCTGTCTTCCGATAGATCTCATCCAGACTGGATACCACTGAGAAGGGATCTTTCCAGGCGGTAATCACGTTGAATTCATAGGGAGTAATCTCCTCTGTCTTGATTCCTTCCATCAAGAGACCAAAGAGGCTGTACCTTTCACCACCGCTCATGTGTCCTTCGAGGGGATAACGCAGGGGCATGTTCTGACGGTGCCGGAGATCAATGGTCCTCCAGACATCTTTTGCCCATATGACATCTGCCTCACGAATATAGCTGTATGGTACCGGTTTCTTTTCCGGAATAATAGTTTCCGATTTATATACATCCGTTGAGGGAGTATATGCAGTGATTACCGGTGCATTTCCTGGTGTAACGGTTGTATTAACATTCTGCGCAGAGAGGGAACATGTCCCTATTGCCAGAAGTGCTGCTCCGAATATATACCTTTTTGCCTTCATCTTATCGTACAGTTATGGTAATATTATTGAGATTTCTTAAAACACCATCAGGCCCTGTGGCCTTGATTTTTTCAATCATAACCCGCTGCCCTGTTCTGAGCTGGCGGAATAAGGTTTTTTGCTGAGAAGTAAACTTATCGCTGCTGGAGGGCATGGAATCCCAGATTCCACCTGAACCCTGGAAAGCAATTTCAAAAGATTGTACTTTGTAATCTACTTCAAATACAAAGTCTTTGGCTTC
>JAUVIT010000277.1 GCA_030592605.1 Bacteroidota bacterium | reverse complement strand
GCCAGGATCACCATCAGGCCCTGGCCGGTAAGCATGGCCAATCGATAAAATGTACTTCGTATCCCCACGAAGAAGGCCTGATCACCCTTGGAGAGACCAAGCATATAGAAGCCATCGGCTGCAATATCGTGGGTGGCAGAACTAAAGGCCAGCAACCAGAAAAATGCCAGTGTAAACTGGAAGAAGCGATCCACCGGAATGGTAAAAGCTACACCTGCCAGTCCCGCTCCAATGCAAAGCTGCATCACCAGGATCCAGAAGCGCTTGGTACGCAGGATATCCACCACCGGTCCCCACAGGGGCTTAATTACCCAGGGCAGATAAAGCCAGCTGGTGTAAAGAGCAATCTCGGTATTTGATATGCCCATGCGTTTGTAAAAGATGACCGACAGGGTCATGACCATGACATAGGGAATACCTTCAGCAAAATAAAGGGACGGTACCCATTGCCACGGACTGGAAGCTCTTTTCTTTCCTGTTGAAACGGAGTCTGTTTTACTCATATCGTTTTTCTAAGCTAGCATCAATAAAGTAGTGCTTCAATATTTCTGTATGCAGATATCCCTTGCTGGCCATAACAGCTGCTCCGATCTGACAGAGTCCCACGCCATGTCCCCAGCCGGCTCCCCGCAAAAGGAAACTTCCGGGTACTCCATTTTTCATATCCTGCTTTGCAACAATAAAGGCTGAACTATAGAGGTGTGAACTACTCAGCCAGCGCCTGATCTCCAGCTCCTTTCCAACAGTCAGTGTCTGTTTCGATCCAATAATCTTAAGCTTTACCAGGCGGCCAGATTCACCCCGTTCCACCGGAACCAGGTCCAGGATTTCTCCAAATTCGATGCCTGACTTCTCCTCAATCAGTGAAGCAATCTCTTTTTGAGTATAGCCTACTTCCCAGCGAAAAAAATCACTGGAAGTCTGATCGTAATCGTTCAGCACCTGCCTGAGCAAAGCTGCATCGGTGGTGTTACAAAAAGCCTCCGGTAATCCCTTAATAAATTCCACTGCATTTGACTCCAGCTTCAGGTCACCGCTCCGAATAGACGATGAAGCCGGATTATCCTCCACCCGCTTCAGATAAGGATGAGGCACCGGTTCCCAGCAGTGCTGAAACTCTTCCACAACCCCACCACAGCATTTGGAGAAGCGGGCATCACATATCCTGCCTTCAAATACAAGAACCTCTCCAGCTGTCTCATTGACAGCCTTCACCACTTCAGGATTGTGCGAACGGGTAGTCCCCTGGTAACGCTGGCAATGATCATCGGCACACACATGAAACTGGTCATGATCCTCCCGGTCGTACCATCGGATATACTCCTCCTCTGTCCGGTGCTCCAGTTCATAGGCAATATCCGACCCCGCCAAAGTATCCTGCTTCTCGATTTGTGCCAGCAGCCAACTCCTTGAGATAATGGTATGGGCCTTTAGCAATTCCGGTGAGCTGTCGCCTCGCATCTCAGAAGAGATCACAGAGATCAGATAATCCTCCACCGAAATTACATTCACCACCTGGATTTCATCATCGGCTTTCATTAGTTTCAATGCACCCTGGAACTCCTGCTCCTCTTTTTGCTCCCAGTGAAAGCCAATGCCTATCACAACATCCTGCAAGGTAAAACGAGCTCCTGCTTCATCGGGCGGCTCCAGGATAAGCGGCTCTTCAAAACTGCTCCGGCTTTCATTGCAAAGGATTGAAATGGCACCATCGACAATCTCTGCCTCTGCATAGCCA
This sequence comes from Bacteroidota bacterium, assembly GCA_030592605.1. GTDB lineage: Bacteria > Bacteroidota > Bacteroidia > Bacteroidales. The sequence continues at coordinate 2,086 of JAUVIT010000277.1, read as the reverse complement.
TTAAACTCTGAGTCGTAAGGTTCAATTTGAAATTGTCCATCCAGTCTGAACCGGATCTTACCCGACTTCATAATTCCTACCTCTATCTCAGGAGCTCTTTTATTGATCATTGGATTCCATTATGTAAAAAATATTCATTCATGCGGCTAAAATGCTCGGCTGAAAAAGTGATCTGGGAAAAGATATCCTCAATATCCTCCCTGGAAATCTTCTGAAAATCCTTCTCCAGCGGAATGATCAGAGTACCCCCCATATCGACTGAGGCCGGACTTAACAAGATATTCATTTCTCCTTCCTCAAAATATTGCCATGGCCTGTGCTTATCGCGTGGAAAGAGTACTACCTGCCACCCATCATTATAATAGGAGAGCATATTGATCATGGGTTCCGCCTCATTCTGTATTTTCCTGATCATCTGAAATGCTGCGGCTGCAAACTCCTCCAGCTTCTCTTTTGATCCTGACTCAAATATGTAGAATCTACGCAATCCGTCTGCCACAGCAGTGACTTCAATATCCTTATCCTTCTGAAGTACCTGCCCATACTTTTTCTTCAAGTCGGCCAGCTCTTTTTCGATGGGCATAAAACCTATGTTACCTGCCTGAAAATGCATATGATCGGGTGCAGAGGCCCCGCAGTTGGGTGCATTATAAAAGAGAGCCAGATCGGGTAATGCCCTGCTCAGTTCCAGAAAGGAAGCAAACTCCGGTTCAATCACCTGGGGGGTATGGTCTGCGCTGGCAATGGTAAAGTGCTCCCTGAAAATGGGAAAGGGATTGCAAAGAATCTCATATTGATTGCCAAACCAAACATTAAGTTCTTCAGGGGGACGGTGCTCCGTACAGAGAAAACAGGGCCTCTTCTCGATAGACTCCCTGTCCACCTTTGCTGCTGAGGATACAATGCGTTTGGGGTTACATTGAACCCGGATGGTAAACCCGTCAAAATCAAACTCTTTTATCTTTGCTTCTCCCAGTTTCTCCCAATTGGCTCCCAGCAGGGGCCAGCTGCTAAGCTGATCCTTAAACAATGCGTCTGCTTTTTCCTGAATGCTCATCCTTTTATACGATTCAGTTTGAGTCTTGCATTCAGCTCAAAGGTCCTCAGGCGATCCTTGTAGATGTTGTGCCTGTTCTGTGCCTCAACCGACAGCGAAGCATCAGAATTTTCCTCCCAGCGGCGGCATAGGTAAAGCGACTTATAGATCCGCCCGATCTGGAAGCGTCTGCTGATGGCCAGTCCCACCCCATAATCTTCTCCATAGCTCACATTGGGCACATTGATCTCTCTCAGCACCGGGGTGTAAAAAGCTCTGGGTGCACCAAGACCATTGATACGCAAGGCGTTGTTCCTTCCGTTTTCGGGGGTCCACTCCTTATGATCCACAAGTCCCGGGGGAATCTCCTCCAGCTTGAAGTTGCACATCTGGTAGGAGCCCACCACCATGGCACACTGTTGCTCATAAAAAGCAGCCACCATATGTTTCAGTGTATCTTTGTCACTATAGAGGTCATCGCTATCCAGCTGCACTGCAAACTTGCCACATTGGGGATGATGAATCCCCACATTCCAGCAACCACCTATTCCCAGATCGCGGCGGTCGGGAATCACATGAATCAGCCTGGGATATTTTTTTGCCAGATCACTGACAATGGAGGAGGTCCTGTCGGTGGAGTGATTATCCACCAGGATCAGGTTGAAATCGAAATCTGTCTCCTGAAGCATCACGGATTCAATGGCATCTGCCACGGTCTTCTCCCGGTTTAGCACAGGGATTATGACAGATGCTTCCACAGGAAACTCACCTTCATCAAAGCTGATGGATTCAAACTCAGGTTCCAGGTATGCGCCAATTTCCTTCAGGTGCAGGGTGGCAGCCTTTTCCATCTCCATCTGCACTTCTCTGTTTTTCGGATCTACATAATCGAACATCTTCTTCCCCGAAACCCTTGTATCGACAGGCTCAACGGCATAGAGATACTCGGGAATCCTTTGGGGCATTCCACTCTGACTAAGCTTCAGCCGTAACTGGTACAGGCCACCAAATGCAAGGGATTCCCTGAGGGACCCGGCTGCTTGCATCAGT
>JAUVIT010000107.1 GCA_030592605.1 Bacteroidota bacterium | reverse complement strand
TCCATCAATTGCAATTGATCAAAGGTACAGCTATGGCCCGGGAGTTTGAAAAGAATCCGGTGGATTTTCCCTCCTTTGCCATGGAGGATTACCTGGAGCTGATGATGGAGATCGTGGAGCTCCTGCCGCCAAGGCTGGTGATTGAACGTATTGCCGGCGAAGTAATTCCGGGAATGGCTCTCCGTGAAGGCTGGGGCATTCGTTACGACGGCGTATTAAAGGTTTTCGAAAAGCTGCTCGAAGAAAATGACAGCTGGCAGGGTAAGAAATTTATAGCACGGACATGACAGAAGCCATCTTAAAAAGACTGGCAGATTATATGCTGCGGACTGCAAAGGAGGGAGAGGACGACCTGCTGGTCATCCTTCCCAACCGCCGGGCCGGGCTCTTTCTTCAGCGCTACCTGTCAGAGTCAACCCTCTCCAGCATGTGGATGCCCCGGGTAAGCGGGATAGGAGACTTTATTGAAGCTGAGAGTGAACTTCGCCTGAGCGATCCGGTTGAGCTTCAGTTTCGTTTGTATGATATTTACTCCACGATGGTGGAAGAGGCGGAGCCCCTGGATCAGTTCATGCCATGGGGCGAAATGATGATCCGGGATTTTGACGAGCTGGATAAGTACCTGCTTGATGCGGAGCAACTGTTTCAAAACATCAGGGACCTGAAGGCACTGGAAGAACCCCTGGCCGGGCTGGAACCCGAACAACTTGTTTTTATCAGGCAGTTCTGGGAAGGATTTTACGAGGGCGATATGACCCCGGAAAAGCGGCAATTTCTGCAGACCTGGGAGTTGCTTCCAAGGCTGTATAAAAAACTACAGGAAGAACTTCGCTCAGCCGGAGAGGGTTACCAGGGGATGCAGTATCGGGAACTGGCCGAAAGAATACTGAAGGGGGAACACGCTTTAGAACGCGGGGGACGTACCATAGTCGCAGGGTTCAATGCTTTAAACAGGTGTGAGAAAGTGATTTTTTCCGCGCTCCGTGAACATGGTGCAGCTTTTTTCTGGGACTACGACCAACGTTACCTGGAGGACGGAGGAGAAGAGGCAGGCCGCTTTTTAAGAGAGAATATAAAACGCTTCCCTGAAGCTGAAAAGCTGGAAGATTTCAGAGGGCTTGACATGGAAAAACAATTCCGGGTTTTTGAATTACCAACGGATGTGCTCCAGTCCAAGACCGTATATCACTTGTTGAAGGATGAAGATCCGGCCCGGCTCAGCAAGAGTACGGATACAGCCCTGGTTCTTTGTGATGAAGAGCTGCTCCTGCCTGTCCTGATGTCGCTGCCCGATGGTGTGGAGGAAGTGAATATAACCATGGGTTATCCCATGAAAAACACCCCGGTATTTTCTTTCCTGGACAGCCTCCTGCGTTTACATTACCATGTGAGGAAAAAATCAGACGGAAGTGCCCGTTTTTACCATAAGGATGTAAATGATATCCTGCAACATCCCTACTTCAGGAAGATGCGGGGGGAAGATTCCGGAGAGCTAAGTAAGCGGATTCTCAGTGAAAATATGTATATGATCGACCGGGAGCTCTTTACAGGAGAACTGGAACTAATGATTTTCAGGCCCCTGGAAAATGCGGCAGCCCTGTTGGATTATCTGCGCTGGATCTTTAGCCATCTCCTGGAACTGATTGCCGGCAGGGAAAATCATCACGAGGATGTGCTCGACCGGGAGTTTTGTTTCCAGCTCCTGAAGCAGGTAAATAAGCTTGAAAGAATGAATGAGGGACGAAGCGATATAAGCTTCCCCTTAATGGAACGCTTGCTTCGACGATCCCTGCAGAACCTGCGTATTCCTTTTGAGGGGGAACCGCTTGCGGGCATGCAGATCATGGGCATCCTGGAGACCCGGATGCTTGATTTTAAACATGTGATCCTGCTTTCCATGAATGAGGAGGTCATGCCTGCACAACAAGCTGCTCACAGCCATATCCCTTATTCTCTCCGCCTGGCGTTCGGCCTGCCATCAAGGGAAGAAATGGATGCGATTTATGCCTATTATTTTTACCGCCTCCTGCAACGTGCCGAACGCGTTGATATACTGTTTAACGGAAGTACGGAAGGTGTGTCGACCGGAGAGATGAGTCGCTATGCAAAGCAGTTGATCTTTGAGAAGGACCTGGAGGTCATCCGACCGGGTCTGAACGTTAAGGCCCGGGAAATCAGTCCGATCATAGTTGAGCACAGCGAAGAAGCTTCCCAAAAGCTCATGCGCTATCTACAGGGAAGTGAAGAGGACCGCTATCTCTCACCCTCGGCAATCAATACCTATATAGATTGCTCTCTGAAATATTATTTTCGTTACATAGCGGGCCTGGGGGAAATGGATGAAATATCCGAGGACATCGATGCCAGTGGTTTTGGTACCGTGGTGCATGACAGCCTGAATGAGCTGTATCTGGAAATTGCCAGAAAGAACGGGGGGATAATCAGCAAAGAAGCGCTGCAGGACCTGTTAAGCAGCGGCCGGTACGAATCACAGCTGAAGGAACAGTTCATAAAGCATCACTACAAGGGGCGGAGAAAAGAAAGCATTGAAGGAAGGAATATTTTGATATTCAGCGTGATGTTACGGTATATGAAGCAGGTGCTGGAACAGGATTCCTTCATCGCTCCCTTCGAATTGGTGGCTGCTGAGGAGACCTACCGAAGAAACCTGAGTATTGAGGTGGGCGGAAAAAGCCTTGAACTTAGCCTGGGAGGAAAGATTGACCGGATCGACCGGGTAAAGGGGCAGCTGCGGGTGATTGATTATAAGACCGGGCGGACCGATCAGAAGTTCAGGGATGTGGAAAGCCTCTTCGACGGGAGTTACGGGAGCAGGAACAGCGCGGCACTGCAAACTCTTTTTTATGCCTGGCTGGTGGGGGAGATCTTCTCCGGGAAGAATGCTATGCCAGGCTTATATTCCATGAAGGGTCTTTTTGAAGAGAAATTTGATCCGGCCCTGCATATGACGAGCCTCAAAAAGGAAGGTAGAGTAGATTCCTTCTCACCTATGGAAGAACAGTTTCTTCACGAGCTTAAAGAGGTTTTGCAGCAGCTATTTGATTCAAGGGTTCCCTTTGTGCAAAGAGCTTATGACAAGAAGTGCGGCTATTGTGATTTTGCCTCCCTTTGTCAGCGGAAAACCATTGATTGAGTTTTAGGTATACGCCATCAATCCTCATTACCATCCATAAGATCGGGTCTGAGTTTGCGTGTGCGCTCAAGTGACTGTTCATGCTTCCACTGGTCGATCTTAGCAGCATGTCCCGATAAGAGGATATCTGGAACTTTCCAGCCCTTGTATTCAGCAGGCCGGGTATAAACTGGTGGTGCAAGCAAACCATCCTGAAATGAATCGCTCAGTGCTGATGTTTCGTCAGAAATGGCACCCGGAAGAAGCCTGACAACGCTATCGGTGATGACGGCCGCAGCCAATTCTCCCCCTGTCAGTACATAGTCGCCTATGGAGATTTCACGGCTAACCAGGTGATCTCTAATCCGCTGGTCGATGCCTTTGTAATGCCCACACAGGATAATCAGATTTTTGGCCAGGGCAAGCCGGTTGGCTTCCCCCTGGTCGAACCTGCTCCCGTCGGGTGAAGTATAAATTATATCATCGTATTCCCTTTGTGAACTAAGGTGAGAAATGGCTCTGTGAATAGGCTCGATGGACATCACCATGCCGGCATAACCACCAAAAGCATAATCATCTACCTTCCGGTGCTTATCAAGTGAAAAATCACGCAGGTCATGAATATGGAGATCCACCAGCCCTTTCTCCCTGGCTCTCTTAACGATGGAGTGATTGAGCGGCCCCTCTAATAACTGGGGTAAGGCCGTAATAATATCGAAGCGCATAATGGTCTGATTTTCTACGAAGATAGAACAGTTTTTTTCTGAAAAAATGTGCATTTCATGAAAAATGACTAATTTGTATGAGATAGCGACCTACTAATCCTCTACCTGTCATGAAAAATTCTGAAGTAAATGATCCTCTGAAGGATATAAAAAACGAAGAGAAAGAAAAAGGAATCCAGCACCAAGAAGCTCCCACTGAGGAGCAAAAGAGTGAAGTTACAAATCAGGATGAATCATCTGTGTCCGACACCAGTCCAGGCATAGAGGAACCGGTAGTTGAAGTCCCCGAAGAACCGGTAGTTGAAGTCCCCAAGGAACCGGTAGTTGAGGCATCCAAAGAAGTCGTACCCGAACCTACCCCCATTCCTGCTAAAGCTGCTTCGGGCCAGCTGATTGACGAAAGTGAGGAACAGCAAAAAAATGATTCATATGATGACGATGTAGATCAGGACGACCACGATCACAAAGACCAAGAAGTTAATTTTGCTTTGCTAAGTAAAGAGGATCTGGTAAAGTTGATGAGGGAAAAACTGGATAATCCCAGTAAAGGCAATATCCGGAAAGAGGTGGAGGATATTAAGCGCTTCTTTTATGAGAAGGTAGCTGGAGTATTGGAAGAGAAGAAGAAACACTTCCTTGACGAGGGTGGTAACATAGAAGATTTTAAACCTGCAGAGGAGCCTGTGGAGGCTTCCATGAAAGAGTTGCTATATAAGTATAAGGGTTTGAAGGCCGAGTTTACAAGGCAACTGGAAAAAACCAAGCAGGAAAACCTTCTTAAAAAGCAGGAAGTTCTGGAAGGCTTCAGGGTTCTGATGGAAAACCAGGATACCTTTGAACTCACCTTCAGAAAATTCAAGGATCTTCAGAAGCAATGGTTCTCGGCAGGAGTTGTTCCCCATCAGAACCTAAAGGATCTTTGGGATTCATATAACTATTTTGTCGAAAAGTTTAACGATTATGTTCGCATCAATCGTGACCTTCGTGCTCTTGACCTGAAGAAGAATCTGGAGCTCAAGGAGCAACTGTGTGAGCGGACCGAAGCACTTGATAAGGAACCCAATATCGTCAATGCATTTAAAGCACTTCAGAAGAATCACACTCGATGGAGAGAGATAGGTCCGGTACCACGCGAGAACAGGGATGAAATCTGGGATCGTTTCAAACTGGCCACCTCTGTGATCAATAAAAAACACCAGGATTACCACTCCAGACTGAAAGAGTCTTTGCATGAAAACCTGGAGAAGAAAGTGAACCTGTGTGATAAGATTGAAAATATAGCTGCTACTGTATACGAAACTCATGGTGCCTGGGTTGATAAAACCAACCAGGTTCTAGAGCTTCAGAAGACTTGGAAGACCATTGGTTATGCACCCAAGAAGGATAACAATATCATCTATGCAAGGTTTCGGACAGCATGTGATGTTTTCTTTGGTAATAAGGCCAAATTCTATGCTGCTGCCTATGAAGATCAGAAGGATAACCTCAGTTTAAAAATTGAGATTATTGAGAAGGCAGAATCATTGAGTAAGAACCGGGAGTGGAAAGAGACGACCAATGAATTCATTCGATTGCAGAAGCGATGGAAAGAAATAGGCCCGGTGCCCAGGAGAGATTCAGATAAATTATGGAAACGTTTCAGGGCCGCCTGCGACACTTTTTTTAATAATAAATCAAAGTATTATGAAGATATAGACTCCACCTTTGAGGAAAACCTGAAAGCCAAAGAAACTATAGTGTCTGAGATGGATGCCTTCCCGATAGAGGATAAGCTTAAGGAGAACAAAGCGGCCATGAAAGATTTTCAGTCAAGGTTCAATGCTATCGGATACGTGCCTTCAGGTAAAAAGGAGTGGATCAAAGATCAGTTCAGACTGGCCCAGGACAGGTTGCTGGAAAAAACTGGTATGGACGAGTCGGAACGAAGCATTTTCAAATTTCGATATCGGATCGAAGGCATGGCAAATGCACCACGTTCAGAAATGAAACTGAATTTTGAAAGAGACAAGCTGGTAAATAAACTGCAGCAACTGCGCAATGACATGGGCGTCTGGGAGAATAACATAGGTTTTTTTAAACAGTCGGACAGCTCAGAAGAGACGATCATGGGATTCCAGGAGAAAATCGATGAAGCACATAAACGTATTGAGGTTCTCGAGAAGAAAATCCGCATCCTGGATGATATTGATAATGAAAATTAAATCTTTACTTTTACCGCGAATATTAATCTGAATCGATTTGGGTAGTACAAAGTATGTTTTCGTAACCGGAGGAGTAACTTCTTCCCTGGGTAAGGGTATTGTTTCTGCTTCCCTGGGACGTCTCTTAAAGGCCAGGGGATATAAGGTAACCATTCAGAAACTGGATCCCTATATCAATGTGGATCCTGGCACTCTGAATCCGTATGAACATGGTGAGTGCTATGTGACTGACGATGGAGCTGAAACAGATCTTGACCTGGGACATTATGAGCGTTTTCTTGATATCCAGACCTCACAGGCCAACAATGTAACTACAGGCAGGATCTATCAGGAAGTGATAAATAAGGAGCGCAGGGGCGATTACCTGGGGAAGACCGTTCAGGTGATTCCCCATATTACAGATGAAATCAAGCGAAGAATTACTCTTCTTGGAAAAAAGAATGAGTACGATATCATTATT
>JAUVIT010000021.1 GCA_030592605.1 Bacteroidota bacterium | reverse complement strand
AGTAAATCTGCAAACGGGCAAGATGCAGCTAACAAAGATCCGAAATCGACCCGTTTTTCGAGAACTCAATTATCTTCATTACAACAAGCCAAAGAAACTATGGACCTGGTTTTCTGACCTTTATGCATTGGGGCTAATCCTGATTGCGCTATCTGGTCTTTTCCTTATAAAGGGGAAAAAAGGAATCTCCGGGCGGGGAGGGATTCTAACAATTATTGGCATTCTGATCCCACTGGTTTTGCTAATTTTTTATCTCTGGTTATAACTTAGGCAACTTCTGGCATCTATATTACGTATATTCTGAATGACTCCATAATACACCTCTAATATGAGTGAAGAGATCCTGAAAGCTTTAATGCAATTATTTGCCATTGTTTCAAGACCCGGAAGCGATGCTTCAGAGAGAAGGCTGATGGTGGAATCCTTACTTAGCAGACAACTCAATCAGGAACTCGTAGCTGTATATCTGGATATTTTTGACAACTTCTTCAAGCAGGTGATTGAGGAGGATGCCAAGGTAACCAAGAAAGAGAGGTTGTTATCAAGACGGTCGGTCAGGGTACTGAAAATTTGTACCGTCATCAATGAAGAGCTTGCGCAATCACAGAAAATCGTGGTGCTGTTTCAACTGCTTGAATTCATCAAATCGGATAAGCTGGAGGCCTCCAGTCAGGAGATGGAGTTTATCTCCATCGTTTCAGATACCTTTAATATACCCGATGAAGATTTTGATCTGACCAGGAATTTTGTCCTGTCGGATGGGAAGCTGGAAGACAATATCAAATACCTGGTGATAGATGGCAAGCGGGAGAATAATGCAGGAGCTTACATAAAACATATTTACAGGGAAAATCTGAATGGCCAGATACGTTTTATCCATATCAGCTCCACCAATCTCTACTTCGTAAAATACATTGGCCAGGCTGAACTCTATATGAATGGACAGCTGCTGGAGAATTATAAGTCCTATCCGCTCAATATAGGTTCATCCTTGAGAAATCAGCAAATCGCACCTGTCTACTACAGCGATGTGGTATCTCTTTTTGTAGGGGATATGGTGAAATCCCGGATCGTATTTGAGGCCAGGCAGATCAGCTACCGCTTTAAATCGGGAGATGTTGGACTTCACAAGCTTAGTTTCACTGAACAATCAGGACGCCTGACAGGAATCATGGGGGCCAGCGGCGCCGGGAAATCCACCTTACTCAATGTTTTGAATGGGGCTTCTATTCCCTCTGAAGGAAAAGTGCTGATCAATGGCATTGATATCCATAGTGGAGATCCCAGCATTGAGGGAGTCATTGGATTTGTCTCCCAGGACGACCTGCTTATTGAAGAGCTTTCTGTCTATCAGAACCTCTATTACAATGCCAAACTCTGCTTCGAAGACTATACAGAGGACCAGCTGGTTGAAACGGTCTACCGTGTATTGACAAACCTGGGCCTTTACGAGATCAAGGATTTCCAGGTTGGATCCCCCTTGAATAAAAAGATCAGTGGCGGACAGCGAAAGAGGCTCAATATTGCTCTGGAGCTCATACGGGAACCGGCGGTGCTCTTTCTGGATGAACCCACATCAGGATTGTCGAGCCGTGACAGTGAGAACATTTTGGATCTTCTCAAAGAACTCACATTTAAAGGCAAACTGGTTTTTGTGGTGATCCACCAGCCCTCCTCAGACATTTTTAAAATGTTTGACAGGCTGCTGATACTCGATACCGGCGGATTTCTGATATACAACGGGAATCCCATTGATTCGATCATGTACTTTAAATCGAAGGTGCAGGCAGCTGACTGGAATGAAAGTGAATGTGCAACCTGTGGTAATGTTAATCCCGAACAGGTCTTTAACATTATAGAGACCAGTGTTTTGGATGAATTTGGAAATCTTACGCATACGCGTAGAATCTCTCCAAAAGAGTGGAGTAAGCATTTCAAGAAACAGTATAAGGAGGCTGAGCTGGAGCAAGCTACCAGGAAGGAACTACCGGAGATCTCCTTCAGAATACCTGGCAAAGTGAAACAATTCAGTGTGTTTCTAAAGCGTGATATCCTGAAAAAACTGAGCGATACCCAATACCTGGTAATCAATATGCTTGAAGCTCCCCTGCTTGCCTTCCTGCTTGCCTTTATTGTGCGATATTTCGATTCCGACATATCCAATACTTTCGGGTATACCCTTTTGGAAAATAAAAACCTGCCTGTCTACATTTTCATGTCGGTAATCGTAGCTATTTTCATGGGACTTACCGTGAGCGCTGAAGAGATCATCAAGGACCGAAAGATCCTGAAGCGGGAAGCATTTCTAAACCTGAGCTGGTCGGGTTACCTCTTATCCAAAGTAACGGTCCAGTTCATGTTGTCTGCCATACAGGCGTTTACCTTTGTGATCATAGGTAACACGGTGATGGGAATACACGGTATGTACTTTGAATACTGGCTGGTACTCTTCTCGGCATGGGCCATGTCCAATATGATGGGGCTGCTGATATCGGACAGCTTCAAAACCGTGGTGACTATCTATATCCTAATCCCCTTCCTCGTCATCCCTCAGATTATTCTAAGCGGAATAATCGTTAAGTTTGATAACCTTAACCCGCAGATTTCATCTCCAAAAAGAATTCCCTTTTATGGAGAGATCATTGCTGCACGATGGGCCTATGAAGGGCTTGCCACCTATCAGTTCATGAACAATGATTACCAGAAAGTTTACTACGATTGGGACAAACTGAGAAGCAATTCAAGCCTGAAAACCAATTTCTATCTTAAAGAGTTAATGAATAAATTGACCTTTATTAAGGATAACCTGGAGAATCCGGAGGCAACCGAAAAGATATTATACAACCTGCTTACGATTCAAAAAGAGATCCATGATGAACATCGTGAACGTTTGATCATGCATGAATACCTGGAAGTTACCCCCACTTTCACCATGAAGTACCTTGATCAACTTACCCCTGAGTCCATTAACCGGGAGATCCTGGCTTACACAGAAGAGTATCTCAATGCCCTGAAAGATTTCTACTTAAAAACCTACAAGGCAGCTGTAAACAAGATCAACGACATTACACTATCCTATAATCTGGAGAAACTGCAAGGCCTGAAACGAAATCATGCCAACAAGACCCTTGAGGAGTTTGTGACCAATAAAAAGACCTTTGATTACTTCACCGAATCTAACGGCGATATGATCCAGGTTAGAGACCCCATCTACCAGGATCCAAGCAATAAATTTGTCAAAGCCCATTTTTACGCACCACGTAAGATGATTGCAGGTGCTTTTGTACCCACCCTTTGGGTCAATGTAATGGTCATCTGGGTCATGACAATAGTCCTATATATGCTGCTCTATTTCAGGGTACTCAAGAAATTCAATGACTATATAGAGCGAATCACCCAAAAGAAGACCTATTAACAATTAACAAGGAGGCTACCCTTTGGGGATAGCCTCCTGATAAATACAATTTATTGACGGGAGCCTGCTACTCTACAATCTCAATCATTTTGAAAGGAACTCTGATGATGGATTCATAATCCTCTCCAGCCTCAAGCATATCCTCATCATCCTCCTCATAATACCAGTTAATAATTACTTCGCTTTTGCCTTTGTGAATGGCCTCAAGCTTCTTAAATACATCCAGAATGCATTTTGAAGAACTGGTGTTAAAATACTCCAACTGAACATTTACCTGGGTAAGGTCAAGGGGCGTACCACTATACTTTTCCAGCCACTCAACAAGTGGCTTATAGAACTCTATGGAGTTCTCTGGTATTGATCTTCCCTTAATTTCGATAACACCCTCCTGGCCATCAAACTTTACACTTGGTGTTTTTGCTGTTCCATCTATCGAAAGCGCTTCCATATTATGTCTTTTATCAGTTATTATTGTTAGGCTAAATCGATGAAAACATCGAGATTGAAAAAATAATAGGCATCGTCAAATTTTTCAAAAGTATAATCCAATTGATTACCTGTCTTGCGGGCAATATCAACCAGTCCAAGTCCTCCACCACCTTTCTCCGAAAGTCTTTGATGATTCAGGATAAACTTGTACATATCCTTCAATTCATCCCTGCTCATGGAATTGATCTTATCAATCTTATTCCGAAGCACATCCACCTTGTCATGACCAATGAAGTTGCCTGTTGATATCTTATACCTGTCATCCTGACGGCTCACAACAAGTATTCCGAATTTATCGTCGAACTCCTTCTGCATTACCTCAGGCAAAACTTCGATATGATGATAAAGATTCTGGAGGCTCTCCACAAGTACATTGTAGACCTTCTTTCGAATCTTTGAGCTTTCCCTGTACTCATCCATCCTGGACTCAACCACCTCTAGTACATTACTTATTAGCTCACTTGAGATACTCCCCTTGAAAGCCATTAGCACATCTCCGCCATTCAGTCTGGAGTAATACTCGTTGATATCAAAGCTCATTTAGGCTTCTTTTTATTGACAAGCTATTCACTGATTTGATCAGCAAATATAAAAAAAGTTTCGTTAACTAATATAGATAAAAAAACCCTCATCTGGCAATGAAACTTCTCAAATCAGCTATTTTTTTTGATTACCTGCAGATTGTGCTTTATGATCCTTCCAATTGCCAAGAAAGGTACGATAGTTCACATAGGAGCACTCCAGCGATCCATTGTAGAGGACACGCTTGGTGCTAGGTTTAAGTCCAACCTTGCCCAGAGCCTTTTTGCTTGATGAAAGGATCCAGGCTTCAGAACCGGGAAATTTATGTTTTAAAGTACTTCCGATTGTGCTATAAAGTGTCTCTATATCATCCGGCTTCATTCGCTCTCCGTAGGGCGGGTTCATAATCAGGGTAATTCCCTCCATTGCTTCCGCATCGGCCAGATCTCCCTGTTCCACGGTAATTATATTTTGCAAATCCATCTGCTTCACCTGGCGACGGGTAAGTTCAACTGCTTCAGGATCAATGTCCCGTGCAATGATTGGAACAGCTACCTCTCTTTCGTCCGATAGTTTTTGAGCCACATGTTCCATCAGATCCCTGTCAAAATCCTTCCAGTTCTCAAATCCATACTGTTTCTTGAAGATCCCGGGTGGAATGTTAGCAGCAATCAATGCTGCCTCAATGGCCAGGGTCCCGGAGCCACACATGGGATCCAGAAAAGGAGTCTTACCGTCCCACCCTGAAATCATCACCATACCTGCAGCCAGCACCTCATTGAGGGGGGCCTCAAAATATCCGTGTCCTGTCCGATATCCACGTCTGTGCAGTGAACCGCCTGAACTATCCAGGGAAATGGTTACCCATTTTCCCGAGATATGCACATTAATCAGCAGATCGGGCTGCTCCCGGTTTACAGAGGGTCTCAGACTGGTTGCATCTCTGAACCGGTCCACAATGGCATCTTTTACTTTCTGGGCGACATACTGGCTGTTATTGAAATGAGGGGAATGAACCACCGGGTCAACGGCAAAGGTCATCTTGTTATCCAGGTACCTGGACCAGTCAAATCTTCTCACCTGTTTGTAGAGCATGGTGGCATCTGATGCTTCAAAGTGAAAGATCGGTAGCAATACCCTTAGAGCCAGTCTGGAAGCCAGGTTCACCCGATACATCAGGGCCATCCCTCCATAGAAAGTAACACCCCTGTTTACTATCTCAGTCCGGCTCGCTCCAAGATTCTTTAACTCTTCGGCCAGCAAAGGTTCAAGACCTTTCAGTGTCTTTGCGTGAAATTTTTCAAGTCCAGTCATTGGAAGGGATTATCAATAATCGACTTTCGCCAGTTTCTGATGAAGTAAAGAGGGGGTTTCCAAAATTTCAACAGCCTTAATATAAACTTCATCGGTGGAATTATATACCTCAAAAAAGTACTCCATCCCAAACAGGTCCCTGGCCATATAACTTTTAAACAGTAAGGAGATATGCGCTTCAGAAACACCCCAATCCGCTTCACTGAACTCCAGTCCCTCGCTGGTGGCAAAGGAAATAAGTTTATCCAGAGCTTTATCTGAAGCTTTATAGCCAAGGTTAAAGGATTTGAAATCAATATATTCCTTCTGCAGTGCCTTCCTGTGGTCATCCACATACTGAAGTACAAAACGGTTGAAAATCCCATTACTGATCAAAGATCGGTAGTAGTCGGTGTAGATTGTTGTATCTAAAGAAACAAAATAGTCAGGCATAATACCCCCTCCACCATATACGGTCCGGTTCAATGTAAGTGTTCTGTATTGTTGCGATTCAGGAAAAACAATACTATCTGCACTGCTTAGCTCCCCTTGGTTATAGCGATTAATCAGATCCAGAGCATACTCTTCATACCCGTTTTCATAGGACTTCTGGATTAACCTGCCCGTTGGAGTATAATACCTGGCCACGGTGAGCCGGATCAATGAGCCATCATTCAGCATAAATGGTTGCTGCACCAAACCTTTCCCGAATGAACGCCTTCCAACAATCACACCCCGGTCCCAGTCCTGAATGGCCCCGCTGACAATTTCACTGGCGGAAGCCGAATTACCGTCTATCATGACCACCAGATTCCCTTTCTCAAAAAGTCCAGACCTTCTGGCCTGATATTTTCGGTCCGGGACCTTGGATCCTTCGGTACGTACAATTTCCTTATTTCCTGAGAGGAAATGATCTGAAAGTTCAACCGCTACCGGGAGCCAGCCACCCCCATTTCCTGACAGGTCCAGAATCAGATCTTCCATGCCCTGCTGCTTTAGGGATTTCATAGCACGTTCAAACTCATCAATGGTTGTATGAGAGAAGCGGGCCAGCTTCACATATCCAATTTTGTTATTCACCATATATGCAGCATCCAGACTATTTACCGGGATCTTATCTCTTGTAATGGAGAAATCCAGTAGTTCATGGCTATTTCTGCGCTTCACAGAAACTTTCACCGTACTCCCCTTCTCCCCTTTCAGCAATCCCTGGACTTCCCTTGTTGTGATCCCAATGCCTGCAACGGGTTTACCCTCAACCTTTACAATCCGGTCTCCGGCCATAATCCCAACCCGCTCGGAGGGCCCCCCGGATATGGCCCTTATAATATATATGGTGTCCTCAAGAACATTAAAACTTACTCCAATGCCTTCAAACTCCCCTTCCAGTTGTTCGTTCAACTCCTCCAACTCTTCCTTGCTCAGGTATGAAGAGTGCGGATCAAGCTCATGAAGCATCCGGACAATTGTCCGTTCCGCCACATCGCTCTCATCAATGGAGTCCACATAGAAGGTGCTAACCTTTTCCATCACCTGGGCAAGCTTTATCGCCTCCACATTCCACTGTCCCTGCAATACCTGTGGTGCAATCGCTAAAAAAGCAAACACCATATATCTGTATATGCGCATCCTGTTCGTTTTGTTAATGTTCATCCTAACTATTCCCATTCAATGGTGGCGGGTGGTTTCGAACTAATATCATAAACCACCCTGTTAATACCACGTACCTTATTGATAATATCATTGGAAACCACGCTAAGCACCTCGTGTGGCAGGTGTCCCCAATCGGCAGTCATTCCATCGGTGGAAGTAACCGCCCTCAGTGCCACAACGTATTCGTAGGTCCGTTCATCACCCATAACACCCACTGATTGAACAGGAAGCAGGATGGCACCTGCCTGCCAGATCCGGTCATACAATCCAAACTTGTGCAGAGCCTTTATATAAATATCATCGGCCTCCTGAACCAGGTGTATCTTCTCCCTGGTAATCTCACCAAGAATCCGGATTCCCAGTCCGGGCCCCGGAAAGGGGTGCCGCTTCAGGAAGGAAGACGGTATTTCAAGTGCCTTCCCTACCCTTCTGACCTCATCCTTAAAAAGCAGCCTTAAAGGTTCGACCACTTTCAGATGCATTTTATCTGGCAAACCGCCTACGTTGTGGTGCGACTTGATGGTCACAGAGGGACCGTTTACAGAGACTGATTCAATCACATCCGGATAGATGGTACCCTGTCCGAGCCAATTTACATTTTTCAGTTTCTTTGCCTCGTGATCAAATACCTCAATGAAATTCTTCCCGATGCTTTTACGCTTTTCCTCGGGATCGGAGATCCCTTCCAGATCATCAATGAACTTATCCCTGGCATTGACTCCGATAACATTCAAACCCAGTTCCTTATATGATTCAAGTACTTGGGGAAACTCATTTTTCCTGAGCAAGCCATTGTCCACAAAAATACAGGTGAGGTTTGGCCCAATGGCCCTGTGTAACAGGATGGAAGCCACGGTAGAGTCCACACCTCCTGACAGACCCAAAACAACCTTATCATCTCCCAGTTTCCTCTTCAACTCATTGACCGTACTCTCCACAAAAATCTTCGGAGTCCAGTCCATGGCACAGCCACAGATATCCTCAAGGAAATTGTATAGGATTGTCTTGCCTTCGGTTGTGTGATAGACCTCCGGGTGAAACTGCAAACCGAAAGTAAGCTCATCTGAAGACGCATAGGCCCCTACCTGTACGTCCCCGGTGCTTGCAATGATCCTGCAGTCAGATGGAAGTGTATTAATGGTGTCGCCGTGAGACATCCACACCTGTGTATTGGACTTAAGGTTTTTCAGAAGGGAATTCTCTCTATCTATGAAATTTAGACGGGCCCGGCCATATTCACGGGAGTTGGATGCTTTAACCTCCCCCCCATAATAATGTGACAGATACTGTGCCCCATAGCAGATACCCAGCAATGGAAATTTTCCTTTGATTCCCTTTAGATCAGGAAGAGGTGCATTCTCATCTCTTACTGAAAAAGGACTTCCTGAAAGAATCACCCCCTTCACCGATTCATCAGGCTCAGGAAAGTGGCTGAATGGATGTATCTCACAATAGACATTGTGCTCCCTAACCTTTCTTGCAATCAACTGTGTATACTGGGATCCAAAATCAAGGATCAATATCTTTTCACTCACATACTCACATTTAAATGATACAATAGATGCAAAATTACTATTATTCTCCGGATAGCCGCTCCAGGGGTATGGAATAGATATCACCATCATTCACCCCTGTCGTGTTGTCAAAAACTTCCTTTGCTTCATTCTCAAGAAGCAGAGGCTCCTTATACCGGCTGGAGAAGTGTCCGATCAGCAGTTTTTTTACTCCGGCCAATTTTGCAAGTGTTGCCGCCTCAGCTGCCGTGGAGTGCTGTGTTTGTGCAGCAAGTTTTTTATCCTTTTCTGAGAACGTGGCCTCGTGAAACAGCAGATCGACCCCTTTTACCTTTGCAGCAAGTGAGGGATCAAACTGGGTATCTGACAGATAGGCATAGGACCGCTGATGAAAGGGCGGCAGTGTCAATTGACTATTGGGGATTATTGCACCGGATTTGCTAACAAAATCCTCTCCCCTCTTCACTTTTACAAGATCCTCGAGTCCAAGACCAAAGGCTTCAATCTGCTCCTTTCGGACATTTAATAGTTTCTTTTTTTCCCGGAACAAGTAGCCATATGCGGGAGTCCGATGTTTTAAAGGAATGGCTCTGATGCTCAGATTATCGTTTTCAAAAACAAAGTCCTCGTTCTCTGAGGAGATCACAAATTCCAGTTCAAAGGGCAAGGGTCCAAAAAACTTGCTGTAATAGCTTAAAAATCCTTCCAGGGCCTTGGGACCATAGAGCTTAAGGGGAACCTTTCGCCCCATCATTCCAAGGGTGGAGAGAAGACCAAAGAGACCGAAAACATGATCTCCATGAAGATGGCTTATTAGAATATGATGGATCCTTGAAGGATTGATTCCATATTGCCGGAGACGAATCTGGGTTCCCTCTCCGCAATCGATTAAAAAAAACCGCTCACCTGCATGAAGCAGATGAGCGGTTGGGAATCGTTTGGCGGTAGGCAATGCAGCACTACTACCCAATATGGTTAGTTCAAATGACACCCGGGACGATGTTATTCAGCCTCTTTAATAAGGGAAACTGCTTCGTCCAGAGAATTTGAAATATTTAACACAGTGTCAAGCTGCGAGATAGTAATCAGTCTTTCAACCGCATCATTCAAACCAGTCAGTACAAAGGTGCCATTAGCATTCTTGCACAGTCGGTTTGCCACCAAAATAGCACTCAGTCCTGAAGAATCACAATACCTGCAGTTGCCCAGATCAAGAACAATGTTCTTTTCACCATTTCCTGATACCAATACCAGTTCTGACTTTAAAGTTGGAGCAATGTGTGTGTCAAGTTTCTCCTCCAAAACTTTGATCAAAGTGTGGTTTTCAAATTTGTCAATCTTGAATTCCATAGCTGACTAAATTGTTTTTAAAAATTCTACTTCTCTTCTTTGTCGCCTTCCGCCTTCTTCTTTGCCTTCTTCTGATTCTGTTCCATTTCAGTCTTCAGGGCAGCAAGTTCGGAAATATCACCAAGTGTGGTTTTCTCCAGGTTGGTTTTCAATTTCCTGGTTGCTTTCCTTACTTCTGAGCCTTCGCTCTGCTTGCTTGAACGGTCCGAAGATTTCTTCACATCTTCATGGATGCGACTATGAGACAAGATAATCTTTTTTGCTGACTTATTAAACTCAATTACCTTAAAATCTAATTTCTCATCCATTTTTACAGGACTTCCATTCTCTTTCACAAGGTGTTTTGGAGTAACAAATCCTTCTACACCATAGGGCAGTGCAATCACCGCACCCTTGTCCATCAGCTCAATAATGGTTCCCTCGTGGATTGAATCAACACCAAACACACTTTCAAAGACATCCCATGGATTCTCTTCCATCTGCTTGTGTCCAAGACTCAGTCGACGGTTATCCTTATCAACTTCAAGTACAGCTACTTCAATGTCAGCTGCTATTGCAGTAAACTCAGCAGGATGCTTAATTTTCTTGGTCCAGGAGAGGTCCGATATATGAATCAGTCCGTCCACACCCTCTTCAATCTCCACAAAGACACCAAAATTGGTAAAGTTTCGAACTTT
>JAUVIT010000112.1 GCA_030592605.1 Bacteroidota bacterium | reverse complement strand
TTTTCTAAGTTCTGTCTTGCCGGATCAGCCGCTGTTCATGGAGATCAGAAACACTTCGTTGGTTGCTGTTTTTACCAGTCGGTCACGGAGGAACTGCATGGCCTCTACCGAATTCATATCGGAGAGGTAGTTCCTGAGAATCCAGATCTTATCAAGCATGGGCTTATCAAGCAGCAGGTCTTCGCGACGGGTACTGGATGGATTGACATCCACAGAGGGGTATACCCGCTTGTTGGAAAGTTTCCTGTCGAGCTGAAGTTCCATGTTACCGGTTCCTTTAAACTCTTCAAAGATCACCTCATCCATTTTGGATCCTGTCTCTGTAAGAGCAGTAGCCAGAATGGTCAGAGAACCTCCGTCTTCAATGTTCCTGGCTGCGCCAAAGAAGCGTTTCGGCTTGTGGAGAGCGTTGGCATCCACACCTCCGGAGAGTACCTTCCCGGAAGCAGGAGAAATTGTATTGTAGGCCCTTGCAAGACGGGTAATAGAATCAAGCAGGATCACAACATCATGTCCGCACTCAACCATGCGCTTAGCCTTTTCCAGTACAATATTGGCAATCCTTACATGCCTTTCTGCAGGCTCATCAAAGGTAGATGAAATCACTTCGGCGTTCACATTCCTTGCCATATCGGTTACCTCCTCGGGACGTTCATCGATCAGGAGGACGATCATGTAAACTTCAGGATGGTTGGCAGCAATGGCATTGGCCACGTCCTTAAGTAATACCGTCTTACCTGTCTTAGGCTGTGCAACAATCAGTCCACGCTGTCCCTTGCCAATGGGTGAGAACATATCCACCACACGTACCGAAAGGTTGTGCTGGCCATTCCCCACAAGGGTAAACTTCTCCTCGGGGAAGAGGGGGGTCAGATAGTCAAAGGGTACCCGGTCGCGAATGAAATCGGGACTACGGCCATTGATAGACTCCACCTTGATCAGCGGGAAGTACTTCTCTCCCTCCTTTGGCGGACGAATGGTTCCTGTTACATTATCCCCTGTTTTCAGACCAAACAACTTGATCTGACTTTGTGAGACATAGATATCATCGGGGGAGTTCAGATAGTTATAGTCAGAAGACCGGAGGAATCCATAACCATCAGGCATAATTTCAAGTACACCCGAATTGGTAATTAATCCTTCGAAATCGTATTTATCCACCTCGCGTCGCTCCTGGGGCCTCTTCTGCACACGGTTGTCGCGGTTATCACGGTTATCGCGGTTGTCACGTTTGTCGCGCTGATCACCTTTGTTACCACGCTCCCTTTGATCGCCACGTTCTTTTTGATCATTGCGCTCATTGCGATCGCCGTTCTCTCTTTGATCGTTGCGTTCATTGCGAGTGCCTCGATCGCGGAAGTCATTGCGCCTTCCTCCATCCTTTTTAGTGGACTTATCATCCTGGGCGGCAGCAGGACGTTCCCGCTTCTCCTTTTGTGCATCGGATTTCACCGGGGCATTTTCAACAGCACTGGTTTCACGCGTTTCAGCGCTTACTTCAGTATCCTGCTTCTTTTCTTTTTTTGGTCTTCCAGGCCGTTTTCTGGGCTGGGTGGCTGCTTCATCAGAAGTGCTGGATTGTCTCTCCTTTTTGAATCCCTCTTTCCGGGGGTTCTCCTTCTTGGCAGCTTTGCTTTCCGAAACCACAATGGCCTGGGTGTCCAGAATCTTATAAATAAGATCTTGCTTTTTAAAGGACTCTACACGCTTAATTTTAAGCTCTTTAGCAATCTCCCGCAATTCAGCAAGAAGCTTTTTGTTCAGTTCAAGAATATCGTACATATATATGTGATAAATAAATAATGATCCTGTGAGGATGTATTAAATCAAGTTAAATAGGAATTTTAATCAGAATGGAACTATGGTTCGTCAGAATGGAATTCTAGTGCAATATTAATGGAAAAATGGTGAACTACCAAAAATATTACATATATTCAAAATCTTTAATCTACCCACAGAGCCCGTCGAATGAGACAACTCAAGATCATCAAGCAGGTCACAAACAGAGAAACTCCCTCGCTTGACAAATACTTGCATGAGATTGGGAAAGTGGACCTGATTACCGCTGAGGAGGAGGTGGAGCTTGCCAGAAGGATTCGCAAGGGAGATGCAGCGGCCATGGAGAAACTGATCAAAGCCAACCTGCGCTTTGTGGTATCCGTATCCAAACAATACCAGAACCAGGGATTGAGTCTGCCCGACCTGATCAATGAGGGGAATCTTGGTCTCATTAAGGCCGCACAGCGCTTTGATGAAACACGTGGTTTTAAGTTTATCTCTTATGCAGTGTGGTGGATCAGGCAATCGATCCTCCAGGCACTTGCCGAGCAGGCACGTATCGTCCGACTACCACTAAACAAGATAGGTTCCATCAATAAGATCAACAAGACCTTTGCTGAACTGGAGCAGAAATTTGAACGTGATCCCACCATTCTGGAGATTGCGCAGGCCCTGGAACTGGCTCCCGAAGATGTAAAAGAGGCCATTCGTAGTTCAGGCAGGCATGTCTCTATGGATGCTCCTCTTCAGGACGGGGAAGATGGAAACATGTACGATGTATTGCTCAATGCGGAGACACCCTCACCCGACCGGGGCCTGTTGAATGATTCGCTTCGTAAAGAGATTGAACGGGCCCTCAGCACACTCACCTACCGGGAAGCCAGCATCATCAGGCTTTACTTTGGGCTAAATGGAAAACACCCCCATACACTGGAAGAGATTGGGGAAGAGTTTAACCTGACCCGCGAACGGGTTAGGCAGATCAAGGAGAAAGCCATCAAGCGCTTAAAACATACCACCAGAAGCAAAATCCTCAAAAGTTACCTGGGTTAATCCCTGTGAGAGATATTACCGGCACTGCTGCTCTGGGAATGCACCACCCTGGCATCGCCCCTGTAGTAGATATTTCCCGCACTGGAAGCATTCATAGAAATCTCATCTGTGGCATGGACCCTGGCATCGCCAGCACTGGATACATCCACATCCACTTTTCCAGCTATTAGATCAAAGGCACTAAGGTCTCCTGCACTACTCAGGTCCACATTAAACTCATCCGCAGTACCTGAAATGCTGGCATCACCGCTGGAACTGATATCCAGATCAATACGCTTAGCCTCCACTTCAAGGGATAGATCACCCGCACTGCTGATGGAGATACGCAGGTCCTCACAGTTAAAGGGAGTCTGCCCCACTAAATCGCCTGCGCTGCTGATTTTAAGTGCTGTTAAATCCGGAAGGGTGACATGAACCTTCTTGGATTTGGCCTTCCTGATATTCACCCGTTCGGTCTTTACAACCAGCATCTTACCTTCCAATTCAGTAAGGATTACCTCATGGAGGTTTTCGTCTGCTTCCACCCTTACTTCAAAGCTACTGCCCTGACTCAGGTAGACATCGATTCCTGAACTCACTTTCACGCCTGTAAATCCATCCAGATCACGGATCTCTTCAACTACTTTTCCATTGCCGCTGATTCCCTGGTCCCATCCATCAATAATACAGGAAGGTAGGGCCAGTAGCATGGCAATGGCAAAAAATGTTAATTTTTTCATTGTAAGGAGATTTGAATAATTATAGTTATAACTATTGAAAAGACGTATGAAATCCTAAAATGTTACTCCACTTCCATGACCAAACCCTTCAAATACTCTCCCTCAAGATGATAGATGCTTACAGGATGATCGGCTGGCTGAGAAAGTTGATACAGGATACGTACTTTCCTCCTGGCATTGGCTGCTGCCACAAATACCGATTTGCGGAAGTTCTCCCTGCTAACCGCCTGGGAGCAGCTGAATGTAAAGATAATCCCTCCCGGGGCAATGGCCTCAAAGGCCCTCTGATTCAGTCGCTTGTAACCCTGAAGTGCATTGCTTAACACATTCTGATGCTTTGCAAATGCCGGAGGATCCAGGATAATCAGATCGTAGGCCTCCTTCATCTCCTTAAAATATCCGAAGGCATCCACGGCAAAGGCTGCATGGCGCTTATCGTCCGGAAAGTTCAATTCTGCGTTTTCCCTGGACAGGTCGATGGCCTTCCCGCTGCTATCCACCGTGTGGACCAGCCGGGCTCCCCCTCCCATTCCATAGATGCTGAAACCGCCTGTATACCCAAACATATTGAGTACCTTGCGACCCTTGGAATACTCCCCCACCAGTTTGCGATTTTCGCGCTGATCAATGAAAAAGCCGGTCTTCTGACCCTCCACCCAGTTCACAAGGAAGCGGTATCCGTTTTCCAGCACCTCACCCCGTTCCTGCTTGCCCATCAGGAACCCGGATTTCCCGGTAATCCCAGGCTTATCCGGCAGGGTTGAATCACTCCTGTTATAGATGGTATGTAAACGGTCCCCCGCTGCCTTTTTCATGGCGTCCACAATGGCTTCCAGGTTCCGGTGCATACCTATGGAATGCATTTGAATCACAGCTGCCCCTCCGTAATAATCCACAATCAGACCGGGCATTCCATCACCCTCCGCATTGATCCATCTGAATACATTGGTTTGCAGATTGTCTGTCAATCCCAGTTTACCCCTCAGATTCCATGCATTGCTTACCTTCTGCTCCCAGAAAGACTGATCCGTCTCCACTGACTCAAAACTAATCACCCGTACAGCAATGGAACCCTCCTGATAGTGTCCCGATGCAAGGAATTCTTCTTTGTTGTCGTAGATATCCACCAGCTCTCCCTCCCGGGCAGGACCATGTATCTTTTTGATAGCTCCGGAAAAGACCCAGGGGTGATACCTCCTTAGAGATTGGTCCTTGCCCGATTTTAAAACAATTCTGGTGCGTTCGCTCATTTGCTTATTTTATTGAATCTCTTAGGCTGTTGTAAATCATCAGACAGATCCATGCATCGGTCGCTGCATACCTCAGCTGGGCCTCGCTTAACACATCTGCGTCCCAGTTGGAGACCTGCTGCGATTTGGATATACGCCTGTTCAGAACGATTCCACTTATTTTTTTTAATCCTTTTTCGTCAATTCGAAAAGCCGCCACATAGCTCTGCAGATCCAGAAATCCATGTGGTTCAAACTGGAAATCGGAACGAAGTCTTCTCAGGTCATCCTGCAGTCCCAGCCCAATCTTTAAAGGGACTTCACCGGAAAGCAATTCCAGCAATCGCTTTGGATATCCGATCCGGTTCACCCTTAAAATCCATGACTGTTCCAGCGAAGATATCTGTATAAGGGAGGTAGGATAGACTTTACCCTTCTTAAATGATGGCCTGGTCTCGGTATCAAAACCCAGCACAGGCTCCCGCTCAATTTGCTCAATCTCCTTTTCAAAGGCCTCCATGGAGTCGATCACACAAATGGGGCCTTCATACTGGATCAGCTCCAGTGTGGCCACCTCTTCCTTACTTATCTCGTTCTGATACATCACAATTTTTCACTTGGATCAATCCCGGATACATACAAGATGTGAAGTGCCTGAAGTGCACGCAGCAATTTCGCTCCCCAGTGTTCAGTAAAGTGCTCCTTCAATTCCCAGGCAGCATCGTTCATCAACTCCTCCATCCCCCGGCTGTATATGCTTGTAAAATCTCTTAATTCCTGATAGATGTCGGCCAAATCCTCCGAAATGGTGTGATTCACCAGTTCGGAACGGTCAAATTCTCCCTCTTCGGCCATGCGAAGGACATCGTTGTGAGGACCCAGAATCATAGCGATCCTCTGAAAAAGCGCCGACCATTCCTGCTCAGTAACCGTCGGCTCCCCCGGAGACTCTAAAACCGGTTCTGTCTCTCCCGTTTTTAAAATACCGGCATAAACCGACGAAAGATGCCTGACCGAATCAACAACAAAGCTTCTCCCTTCAATATCAGTGAGCTGCTCCAGGAATTCACAGCAAGCATTGGCAGCTTTAACAAAGTCCACCAAAGCGCTTGAATACACATAATTATGAACCGGAGTACCCTCATCTTGCATGGGGCAAAGATAGTCAAATGCCGGAAAACAGTGTAGACTAGCCCTTCCACCTGAGTGTCAGGTCCTTCTTTCTGGAAATCATGCCCTGATCCACCAACCACTCTGCCACCAAAGCAATCTTTACAGGATCCAGGGCGGTCTGCTTCACCAGCTCGTCAAGGGTCAGGGGCCTTTCAGAAAGCTGTGTGGAGATAGCCTCTGCTAGTATATTAAAATCCTCACTGCCGGGCCGAATAGGCTCCACCTTCCGACACACATCGCAACGGCCACAACGGGGGGAGTCAAGTTGTCCAAAGTAGCTTAGTAAAAACTGATTCCTGCAGATAGTTTCAGAGCTGGCATATCGGAGCATCTCCCCAATGCGTTTCTCGTAACGCT
>JAUVIT010000119.1 GCA_030592605.1 Bacteroidota bacterium | reverse complement strand
GTCAACTCCGTGGCACTGGAACTGGCTGGTGTAACAGCTAACTCCAAAGTAGGTGGTGGCACGGTGATGCTAAGCCAAGGAGAGCCCAACGGGATCCTGATTGACAATGCCATTGGTCTGGTGGGCTCAAAAATTCCGGCCCCTACCAAAGCTGATATGATACAGGCTCTCCAGCAGGCCGAGCAAAACTGCTTTAGAGTGGGACTCACCTCAGTGCAGGATGCAGGGCTCTCCAAACAGGTGGTGCTCTTGATCGATTCGTTGCACCAGGCGGGAGCACTGAAGATTCGAATGAATACCTGGTTAAGTCCGTCGGAGGCAAACTTCACCTACTTTGTGGAAAAAGGCCCTTACCAGACTGATTATCTCTCAATAAATACCGTCAAACTATTTACCGACGGAGCCCTGGGATCAAGAGGTGCCCGAATGATCGAACCCTATTCTGACGATACCGGCAACCTTGGTTTATATGTCACCCCGCTCGAACAGCTGAAAGAATTTTGCCAGCGGGCCTACCAGAATAACTTTGCAGTGGCCACGCATTGCATAGGTGATGGGGCCAATCGTGAAACCCTCAAGATATATGCAGATATCCTGGGAGGAGAAAACGATCGCCGCTGGCGCATCGAGCATGCCCAGATCATTCACCCCGATGATTTTCACTATTTCGGCGATTATAACATTATCCCCTCTGTTCAGACCACACATGCCACTTCGGATATGTACTGGGCAGAACAGCGTGTGGGAAGTGAACGCATCTTAGGAGCCTATGCATACAAGCAACTGCTGGAACAGAACGGATGGTTGCCCAATGGAAGTGATTTCCCGGTGGAACAGATCAACCCCCTCTTCGGTTTTTATGCCGGAGTGGTCCGCAAGGACCAGTCAGGTTTCCCTGAAGGAGGGTATATGCTTGAAAACTCCATCAGCAGGGAACAGGCACTAAGGGCTATGACCATCTGGGCTGCACGGTCGGGTAAGGAAGAAGATTTGAAGGGGAGTATCGAAGTGGGCAAACTGGCCGACCTGGTGGTCACCACATCAGACCTGATGAGCGCACCGGACGATGCATTGTTCGGAATAAAAGTTCAATCCACCTATTCCGGAGGTGAGCTGGTTTACCAGGCCGGGGCTGAGTAAATCAACGTAGTATTACGTTGATCCCAAGTGCCACTATTCCCCAGCTAAGGTCCGAAACAGGGAGATTGTATTCGGCATAAAGGAACATCATCTCGTTCAGGTTATACCCAGCATTTAAAGGAATCCATAACCTGGAATTTACATCCTCGGCAAAACTCAGATCCATATCCAGACCTATGGAGAAGCTAAATTCGTAACGGGGCGAATAAGTATAAAATCCTGATAGATCGCAGCCGAACACGTCCCAATAATGCAGTCCGGCAATGGCGGAAACATAGCTATTGCGGGTTTCATAAATCAGGTACTGCGCATCAATCCCAATATAGTCGGCACCGTTGAAAAAATACATATAACGGGCATTCACATCCAGTGAATAGAGAATTCCATACCCTCCGTTCAATGCAACAGAAGCTCCGCCTGCATCAAACATGACCACATCTCTGTCAATGTGGTAGGCAGGACTCAGACCCACACTCCATGCCCTGTGAGGAAGTGTTTTGGGGAAGTTTACCACCTGGGCATACAGGGTAAGCGAGGTGGAAAATAAGATCAAAAAAAGAAGCCTTTTCATTGGGACAGAATTAGTAGCTGTCCCAAAAATAAGACTTCTTACATAAACTCCTAGAACAAAATATCCCTACCCATATAGAAATCGAGGATCCTGGCGTAGAAAATCAACACAAACTTGGAGGAGATCATGTCGGAAGTGGACTCGTAAAGCTGGTTGCGTGCCTCCTGCAGCTCCAGCGAAGTGCCGGTGCCCACACGGAAGCGTTCCTCAGCAAACCTGTAAGCCTCATCACTGTTGGCCACGGCCTCCATAGCCGACTGATAGTTATCCATGGCTGCCAGGGCCTCGGTATGGTATTGCTGAAGTGTCTGCTGCAGAACCAACACGGCATCGTCGAACTGATACTCCGCATCGTATAAGTCCAACTTAGCCTTGTTTATACTGGTCTGTACCTTCCAACGGTTAAAAATTGGGACGACCAGCCCAAAGGAAACCTGCTTGTAGCGGTTATCACTAATCTGGTCAGTGATCGGGTAGACCATGCTTGGATTAGAGGGATCGGGATCCAGGGGATTGATCAATCCATCGCTGTAGTTAGAATAAATCAAGCCACGTGTGAAGAGCCTGGGGGAACGCTGTCCCTTTTGCAAGGCCACATACCTCTCCATGGCCTCAACGCCATACTCCTTGCTCTTGATTTGGGGCAGATTGGCCAGGGCATACTGGAACACCGAATCCAGCTCCGGGATTTCCACTGTAGAGGGATCAGGAAGTAGGGGTGTCTCGATATCAAATCCTAAGTCATCGGTAATATTCATCACATGCATCAGGGTCAGTTTGGATATGTCCCTGGCATTCACAGCCTGCGTATAAGTGAGTTTTGCGGCCGAGTGCTGTGCTTTCACCTCCAGTAGTCTTCCCTTGGGCTCATTTCCCACTTCCACCAGGCGCTCCATGCGTTCTACCTGCTGAGCGGTAACCTCCACCTTTTTTTCTGCCACATCCACCAGCTCCCGGTTCCTGAGCAGATCCAGGTAACCTGTCATAACCTGTATGGTTATGTTGTCTTCCATGGCTTCCAGGTCTTCCATGCTCATCTGGTAGTTGGCCTTGTACATTTTCATGCTGTTCAATCCCTGTAGGCCGTTAAACAGGTTTAGTTCGCTCTGCAGACCCAGATCTCCCTGACTTACATTGGTGTTTACCCACTGGTAGGTTCCGCGGTCCAGTACACGGCCCGATCCCAGCTGGTGGTCAATGCTTCCATTCAGGTTGGGTAAGAGGTCGAGCTTACTCTGACGGTGGTCCTGTTCAGTGGATTGCGTAAGCAGCTCCTGACGTTTCATCTGCAGGTTGTATTGAATGGCCTGGTCTATACATCGTTCGAGGCTCCATGGCAATGCCTCCTGTCCCCAGGCCATGGACGAACTGACTATCAGGACAATTGCTATTTGGAATATCTTTTTCATCTCTTCAGATTTAGCGCTTGTGTTTCAGGATCAGCTTATCATGATCGGCATAGTTCTGGTAAGAGGAGACTATGACCTTCTCACCCGGCTCCAATCCTCCGAGCACCTCGTAGTACCTGGGATTCTGGCGCCCGATGCTGATATCACGCTTCACTGCAAACTCTTCCGATTGATCCAGCACAAAGACCCATTGTCCACCGGTGGTCTGGTAGAACCCGCCTTTGGTTAACAACACACCCTCTTTTGATTCACCCAGCTGCAGCCTGATCCGGGAGGTCTGTCCTATCCTGATCTGTGCGGGCACCTCTTCGGTGAATACCATATCCACAGCAAAACGGCCATTCTGCACTTCAGGATATATTTTAGTAATAACTCCCGTATAGGGCGTACTGGCAAAATCACACTCACCGATAAGGTCCCTTTGAATACGAGCAATATAATGCTCATCGATATCGACCCTCAGTTTATAGGAATCCAGGATATTGATAGTCCCCACCCTGGTGCCATAGGTCACCACCTCTCCGATCTCGGGATTCAGGGACGCCAGTTCTCCATCGGTAGTGGCCTTGATATTGAGGTTCTCCATGCGTCGCTGAATAATCACCATACTTGCCTCCATACTCCTCACAGAAGTCTCCAGTGAGTTGATCTGAATAGATCTGTATAAGGAATCGTTCTTAAAGTTCTCCAGCACCAGGTCGTACAGCTCATTTGTGGATTCAAAGGACTCCCGGGACTGGTCATATTCCTCCCTGGATATATGTCCCTGCTCCCTGAGAACCTTGTTGTTTTCATAGAGCCTCTTTGTCTGGAGTACGGTGATTCTCAGTTCGATAATCTGCTGTTTATAATTGAGACGGGTCTGATCCATCTGAAGACGTGCCGTCCTGAGTTCATTGATGGCCCTGACCACCTGAGCCTCACTATTGGTAATTTCCAGCAGCAGATTATCATTCATCAGACGGATAATCACATCCCCTTTCTTCACCATATTGCCCTCTTCGATCAGGATTTCCTGGACGCTTCCCCCTTCCACTGCATCCAGATAGATGGTAGTGATAGGTTCCACGGTTCCCTGCACCGTAATATAGTCCTGGAAAACATCCTCCTTCACCTCTTCAATGGTGATGCGCGAAACATCCACATTGTATTTTGAACTCTTGTCTCCAAATATAATTACAGCCAGTACAGCAAGCATCAATGCCCCAAAGAGGAGATACCAGATCATTTTACGAGATAAAAATCCCTTATTCTCAATTTTGCGGTCCATTGCATCCATTTCAGTCATAATAGAAGTTTTTATTACTCGTCCAAGAGTGCACTTTTTGTGCCAAAAAATATAAAAATCTGTTATTCTGCAACTTAGCGATAGCATGAACATGAGCAGGGAAAAAAAAGTGTTCGTTTTTGGGATCCTGGTGTTCGTTTTCGTACATATCATTTAGATATTTTACTATCTTTATTTATATATTTACTTGACTTTGAAATGTTTATGCAATAAGGCATCTTTTTTGAATGATTTCAACGTCAAATGTTTTAAAACTAGAAGATGGAACAGAAAATTGGTAGAATCCTTGCAGTGGATGACAATGAAGACATCCTGTTTGCACTAAAGTTGTTATTGCGTCCTCATGTAGAGCTTATTGAGACACTCTCAGGCCCGGAACGAATCCCGGAAATAATGAAAAAACAGGATTGGGATGTGATCTTGCTGGACATGAATTTCACCAAGGATGCCATCAGTGGTCAGGAGGGATTTGATGCCCTTTCACAGATCCTGGAGATTGACAGCCAGGCAGTGGTGGTTTTTATTACTGCCTATGGTGATGCCGAAAAAGCAGTGAAAGCGATCAAAATGGGAGCTACAGACTTCATTCTGAAGCCCTGGCAAAACGAGAAGATCCTGGCTACTATTAACTCGGCCATCAGCCTGCGGCGCACCCGGATACAGGCCCATAACCTAAAGCTCAAGCAGCAGGAGATAAGTGCCGTTCTGGACCAGCCCTATACCGATTTCGTGGGACAATCGTCTGAGATGTACGAAGTATTCAATACCATTAAAAAGGTGGCTGCTACTGATGCTAATGTGCTTATTCTGGGTGAAAATGGAACAGGCAAGGAACTTGTGGCCAGGGCACTTTACCGGAACTCACTCCGCAAGGATGAAGTCTTTATCAGTGTGGATCTGGGCTCCATTCCGGAAACCCTGTTTGAAAGTGAACTTTTCGGTCATGAGAAGGGTGCATTTACAGATGCCCATAAGATGAAGCAGGGACGTTTCGAAATTGCATCTTCGGGCACCCTGTTTTTGGATGAAATTGGCAACCTTACCTATCCGCTGCAATCAAAATTGCTTACCGTACTTGAAAGACGCGAAATCATGCGGGTGGGATCCACCAAACCCGTTCCCATCGATGTAAGAATGATCTGTGCCACCAATACCAGCATTCACCAGGATGTGGCTGATGGTGTTTTCCGCCAGGACCTGCTCTACCGGATCAACACCGTTGAGGTGCATCTTCCCGCGCTCAGAGACCGCACCGGCGATGTCCCGCTTCTGGCCGACCATTTTCTGAAAATCTATAGCAGGAAATACCGAAAGCCTATCAGGAACATCCAATCCTCAGCTATTAAAAGACTAAACCAGTATAGCTGGCCCGGCAATGTAAGGGAACTTCAGCACTCCATCGAACGTGGTGTGATCATGTGCGATGGATCTAGCCTTGGACCAGACGATTTCATTCTTTCCTCCGGTGTGAAAAGCAGTGGCGGACTGGAACTGGAATCCTACAACCTGGAGGACATTGAAAAAACAATCATTGAGAAAGTTCTGAAAACGAACCAGGGAAATGTGACCCAGGCGGCCACACAACTGGGGCTTACACGAACCTCTCTCTACAGAAGAATGGAAAAGCATGGCCTTTAAACAGTTTCGCTTTAATATCGTACTGAGGGTACTGTTGCTTACCGCCACCTGCCTTGCACTGTTCATCACGCTGAACAGTACATTCACTTTTACGCCCATTTTGGTAGCCGGATTGATCATCTACCAGGTGTGGTCGTTGATCAGGTATGTGGACCGGACCAACAGGGAGCTGGCAGGGTTCCTTGAGTCGATCCGCTACTCCGAATTCACCCG
>JAUVIT010000068.1 GCA_030592605.1 Bacteroidota bacterium | reverse complement strand
TTCGGATCATTCTTTTTGTTACTATGTTTTTTATCCTGGTTCATCAGGTAATAAGTTCTTTTCTCAAGCGGGTAAGTGCCCCGCTCATTCTTTTTTCTATTGCTTTAACACTTAGTGATAGTCTTGTCGCAATCTCCTGGTAGCTGAGCCCCTCTGTCCTGCTCATCAGAAATACGACTCGCTGGTTTTCAGGAAGCTTCATAAGCGCTTTCTCATATTTCTCTTTCAGCTCACCATACTGCAGCTCATCTTCCGGACTGCTATCTCTCTGTTCGAAGCGGATCTCCCCGGGAGCTTCTCTCCTGAGTTTTTCTCTCCGCATATGGCTTACAAACAAGTCGCCTGCTATTTTATAGAGCAAACCTGTATCCCGTTCAGGCAGAAGATCCATCTGTTTCTCCCAGACTCTCATGAAGGTGTCCTGTGCCAGATCGGTGGAAATGTTTGTATCCCCGCAACGATAATAGAGATATCTTCTGATATCATCAAAGTAAAGATCGAAAAGGGTTTTAAACTGCTCCTTGGTCACGGGTTCTGCTTCAATTTGCTATACAAAACTACACAATGTCAATGAACTTTTTTGAAGGGGAGACCGGTTTTCAATTTGAATCCCGGTCTCCAACCATCCAATTTAACCAAACCTAACGTTTACCACCAACCCTTGTTCTGCTTCATATGCTTGTTATTACGCTGAAATCCTTTCCTGAATTGTCCACTGTTCAGTTCAATCTCTTCGGATTCTCCATCCTTGGTTACCAGGGCAATGTTATCACATTCACCGGTACCATAATCGATGGTCATGGTTTCATCGGCCCTGGTAATCTCAACAATCCCGCTTAAAGGCCAATCACATGAACGGTCGATCAGTATGGGTTCAATAGTATTTTTTGAGAATTTGAGCTCATCGTTAACAGTGATGCTGCCATTGCGAGTTAAAAGGAATATATCATCGGTCGCCTCCGGGGTATCAAATCCGGCCATCCACTCCCTTTCTCCAGTAAACTCACGTACTATAGTGAAAACTTCATCTTGCTTTTCGAAGGTAGTGGTAGAGAGTGACTCAAATGAGATCACCCAGTATTCTGCATCGTTAAGGCCTTCGTTGGTATAGGTGGCCGTTTTTGAGATCTCTCTTTGACCCATGGTCATATTTGTGAAAGTCACCGTATAAACCGCACCTTCGTTAATGATGGTGTCTGACATTTCAATGGTAACGATGCCTTTTTTCTCAAGCCCCATTCTGCCTGTACAACCTTCGCTGTAGTCTATGGTAATGGTTTTGGGAAATTCATCACTGTCTACAGTAACTGTAGCGCATGAAGGAAAACCGGTTCCAAAGAACATTTGTGAACCACCAACCATCATTCCTCCCTGGAGCAGGTGAGCTCCGAATCTGGCCGAACAGACATCACTACTTGTGGCTTCCGCTGCTTTCAGGTCGGCGACTTCCTCTTCTGCCATGGTCACATTCTCGCCAAGTTCCTCAAAATCGCTTTCCGACTTTTCACAGGCTGTTATAAAAAGGGCTGCAACAATGCCCACTGCTATGATCCAATTCTTTTTCATTCTTTATGATTCTTTATGATTCTTGAATTTTTAATAAAATATCTCTTGACTTTTACCCAATACCGCATAGCTGTCTGATTACCCTACCCGGAATTGGGAATATTTCACATTTCGGGCAGGATAATTCAAATGATTCTATATAAGCAGGGAATATTAATAGACAGGAACAACTTCCAGGTAGAGGGTATCGCTGTTAAATGCAGTAAAGATTCCCAGTCCGTTCTCCACGTTGCTGAAGGGCTCATTCAATTCTCGGGTGTCCTGGTTCAGAGAGTTGTAGAGGTAAACATACTCTTCATTGACAGAGGTAAAGATAATGCGGTGGGTTCCGAAATACTCCAATTGCCTGAGGTCAATGAAATAGTAGTTATTATTAGTAGGCTCTGTAATCATCTGGAAGACAAATCTGCCGGGAGGGGCTGGTCTGTGATCAGGGGGATCCGGAATTATGGAGATGGGGTAGGATTCAATATTCTGGATATCGAGGAAAAAGTATTTTGCTGAAGGGTTGTCCCAGGTGAGTTCTACCGGATCGGGCATTTCCATATTCTTGAAATCCATCATATGATCCACCTTTGGGATATATACGGAAGTAGATGACATGCTAACCGGAGGAGGATCATCGGGAATTACTGTACTGGCAGAGAGAATCTCCTCGCCTATTTCAACCTGAAGCCGGAAGCTTTCTCCTTGCTTAAGGTCCGGAATATCCTCCAGGTAATATTGTCCCGGGACAGAGTCATTATGTATAAGGAACCAGCTATCCGACTCACCCTCAAGCACTATCTGAGCATCCGTGATCATCTCTCCTCCCAGCGAATCGGCACCAAAGCTGATCATGCTGGAGAGGTATACATTGTCAAGCTTCTTTCCCACATAAAGATATGCTTCCACCACTGGTTCATACTGATCTTCAAATTCCAGGTCCGAATTGAAACAAGCGCTAAGAAAGGGAACAATGCCCAATAGAATTATATACTTCTTCATGATCTAAAATTTGATAGAAAAGAAAACATTAGGGGTGAATCCCAGGGTATTCACATCCGTGATAATAATCTCATTGTCCTCCACATCGAACTCCCTGTACCAAACGTTATCCCTGCCGTACACATTAAAGAATGAAAATCCCAGGTTACTCTTGGTCTGTCCGAGTGTGAAGCGGTAGGTGACCGACAGATCGAGTCGGTGATAGGCCGGCAGCCGGTAGCCGTTCTTATCTCCCACATGGATAAAATCGGCCACTGTTCCATCCAGCAAGGATAGTTGGTAGGCACCCACCGGGGCAGTATAGGTCTGACCGGTATTGTAGACAAAGGTGGCACCCAGCACCCAATTCCCCCACTGGTAGGTATTTACAAAGTTGATTTCGTGGGGCTGATCATATATGGAAGGGTAGGGTTCCCCCTTATTTAACTCATCAAATTGATACTCCACCCGGCTGTAGGTGTAAGCGATCCATCCCGTATAGCTGCCGAACTTCTTCTGTAGCAATACTTCGAAACCCTTGGCCGTTCCACTCCCCTCATAGAAGTTATCGGGCAGGGAAGAAGTGCTCTGCATGCGAAAACTCTCATTCCGCATAGTATATTCGGAAAGTCCGTTCATGGGCTTATAGAAAACTTCCACATCTATCAGATATCTGGGAGCCTCGTAGCTGATCCCGGCGATATAGTGGTAGGCGGAGCTGACCGGTATGGTCTTATCATCGGCCAGCAACCAGAAATCGCGGTTCCCTTCCAGCACATTCTCCCTCACCACACGGTTGGTGTATTGATAATACTTGCCCCAGGAGGCTTTCAGATTCCAACGGTCATTTAGTTTATAGTTGACACTGGTACGGGGTTCCAGGTAGACTTTATTGGTGAGGTTGTACCAGGTGGATCGAAGACCATATACCAGTGTCAGTTTGTCCTTGATATAGATTTTGTCCTGCAGGTATCCTGCCAGGCTTAGACCTTTGGTGCGGGAGTCAATCATTTCCAAAGTATCGTTCTGAGTATAGTAATAACCCACATCCATATAGGAAGCCTGCATTCCGAACTCCAGGGTATTGTTTTGTGTTAGACGGTACTCGTTGTCCATTCGAAGGGTATAGTCCAGGATGTTGTTGTCCTCCACCGATCCGTTGGTGGTGACACTGGTTGAACCATCATCTTCCGTTATGGTGCGCTCCATGTAGTTGTCCCTTTCGCTAAAGTAATTGGAGAAGGCCAGGGTGGTATTGGAATAATAGCGGTCGGTCCACTGCCGTGACCACTTGGTACTGGCACCCCAGTTCCCCCAGTTCAGCACATCCACCCGGTTCATATTATAGTTGTCGCTGGTTCCCCCGAACATTCCGGTACGGGTAGTAGCATCGGAAGTTTTATCCAGCACATCTTTTCCGTTATAAAAGCTGAAGGTCAGAATGTCCTTCTTATTGGGTTTGTAGGTGACTTTTGAATTCAGATCATAGAAGTAGAATTTCGGATCGGTGCTGAAACGGGCAAATCCTCCTCCGTCAGGGACCCCGGTGGAGCTGTTGTACATCTCGTTGATTTTGTTGTAGAGCCCGCTCTGGATAAAATCCGTATAGGAACGGCGGCCCGCGACAAAGAAGTTCAGTTTTTCTGAGACCGGAACTTCCAGGTGCATACTGCCGCTCAGGGCAGAGATGCTCTCTCCGCCTGATACCTTATTGGTATTTCCGGTCTTCCCGGTCAGCTCCATCACACTGGAGATTTTCCCGCCGTACTTGGATTCAAATCCACCCTTATAAAGTTGAACGTCTTTAATGGCATCGGCATTGAAGGCACTCAGAAAACCATAGAAGTGATCCACATGATAGACCGTGAAACCATCCAGCAGGATCAGGTTCTGATCGGGGGTTCCTCCCCGTACATGCAGGCCAGATGAGGTTTCATTTCCGCTGCTGACCCCTGGCATAAGTTGCAAGGTTCGGAAGATATCTTTCTCACCCAGGTTCGGTAAGATTTCGATCTGGGCAGGTCGCAGGGAGATCTGGCTGGTCTTATCAGCGTAGGTAACCAATTTCTTTTCCTCACCTACGATCATCACCTCCTCGATGCGGTAATCCACCGGTTTCATGTATATATGCTGATCCTCTTCTGCTGTTTCCGGATTTAGCCGGATATTCTGGGTTTCATAACCCAGGAAACTGAATGCCACGGTTGAGGTATCGGAAGGAACCTCCATCAGGATGAAGTGGCCATCCACATTGGCAATGGAGCCGGACGGTATTCCCGGGATGGAGGCCGTTGCATAGGGGAGCGTCTCGTTGGTATTCTGATCGTAGATCCAGCCTGAAACGTTAATGTTGTTCCTGGTGGAAGCTACATATTCCACTTCTTCTTTTTTGTCATGAGGATAAATATGGACCGTCCGGCCATTCTCAATGCGAAAATCCAGGTTTGTCCCTTTTAAATAGGCCTTCATGGCAGTCTCCAGGTCGAGGCCCTTGATATTCATACTCTTAATCTCAGTTCCCCTGATCTTGTCACGATCAAAAACAAAATCCAACTGGTAGTTCATGGAGAGATCAAACAGGAGCAGCTCCAGTGTTTTATCATCATAAAACTCCCTGATGTAGATGGTCTTTTCCTGGGCCATTAAGGAGGATAACTGTGGTGTAGACAAGACAAACAACAGGGCCCACAGAGCCCCTTTACTAATGTTCTTCATGGTCGGTGACTGTATTAAGAATTGTAGGGTTTGACACTTGTTAAATGAAAAGGTTTATTTAAAGACCGTGCAATTTAGCCAAGTCCCTACTTAAAAAATGTTAAATAGGTTTAATAGGCGTTAAGAGCAGAATCCCCGGCAACTTGCGCAAGCGGGGATTCCGAAAACCAAATTAAGCCTAAAACGTATCTTAATCAGGTTTTGAATTCATCTTATTGTAAGACCAGAAGACTGTCCAGGGTGTAACGTTTTCCCTGTTCTGTTTGAAAATCGATGCTATTCCCCTTGTAGCTGAGGCTACAATCTTCTCCGGCTTTGGAGTATATTTCCACCTCCTGAAGGGTACCATCCTCCCAGCTAAAGGACAATTCAAATCCCCCCCGGGCACACACTCCGGAAATCTTTCCGGCCGGCAGGGCAGAGGGCAGGGCTGGCAGGAGGTCGATTGTGCTCTGGTGTGACTGGATAAGCAATTCAACAATCCCTGCAGGAGCACCGAAATTCCCATCGATCTGGAAGGGTGGATGGGCATCAAAAAGGTTTGGATAGGAGCCGCCTCCGCCACTGTAGCTAGTTTTCTTTGCTGTAACAGGTCTGAATTGTAATTTGATCAGCTCGTAGGCATGGTCTCCATCCTTGAGCCGGGCCCAGAAATTTATTTTCCAGGCAAGACTCCAGCCGGTTCCCTCATCTCCCCGGAACAGAAGGGACTGCCGTGCAGCTTCCATAAGATCCGGGGAAGCTTCCCAGTTGATATCCGTACCCGGGTGTATCCCCCAGAGATGTGAGACATGACGGTGTTTGTTCTCAGGATCATCCACATCCTGCAGCCATTCCTGTAACTGTCCGTATTGTCCGATCTGGTTGGGTGCAATTTTTTCTGCCTGTTCCTTTAGCAAGCCGGCAAATTCTGCATCTATATCCAGCAGGGAAGCCGTTTCAATACAGGCATGGAATAATGAGCGGATAACCTGATGATCCATGGTAGGGCCGGCCACCAAACCACCAATTTCAGGTGAATTAGAGGGAGTGCTGATAAGCCATCCGGTAGCCTGGTCTTCTACCAGGTATTGTGAGTAAAAGGTGGCGGCTCCCTTCATCACGGGATAGGCTCTCTCCCTTAGGAATTCCAGGTCCCTGGTAAAGAGGTAATGTTCCCACAGATGATATGAGAGCCATCCGCTTCCTGCTACCCACATGCCATGGTTGGAGTGGTTGATTGGGGCAGTGCCACGCCAGAGGTCCGTATTGTGATGAAGGACCCAGCCTTGGGCGCCATAGTGTTCCCTGGCTACCCCGACTCCTGTTTCAGCGCACTCTTCTATCAACTTGAAAAGGGGCTCATGGCATTCCGACAGGTTGGTAAGCTCGGCTGGCCAGTAATTCATTTCCGTATTGATATTGGTGGTGTACTTGCTTCCCCAGGCCGGCTTCAGATCCTTGTTCCAGATTCCCTGCAGGTTGGATGGCTGGGTTCCGGGCCGGCTGGCTGAGATCATCAGGTAGCGACCGTATTGGGTGTAGAGGGCTATGAGTGACGGGTCGTCGGGCGATTCAATAAACTTAAGGAGTCTGCGGTCCGTGGGAATGGAATCCCTGCCATTGCTTCCAAACTCCAGTGAGAATCGCTCAAATAATTTCCGGTAATCGGCCACATGTTCTTCCCTGATTTTCGCGTATGATATATCATAGGCATCTGCCAGATCATTTTCCATGCGGGCTGTGGGATCGCCGCTAATATCCTTGTAGGAAACAAAGTTGGTAGCTGCACTCAGCAGCAAGGTGGCAGTTTTGGCTCCCGAGATCTGGATTTTATCTCCATTGCTGCTGATTTTTCCATCCGTTTTCACCTCTATCCCTGCTGTACCTCTCAGGGAACCATCTTTCACAGCCACATTCAAAATCTGTTTGCCGGAGGAAGTTTCAAGCGAATGCTCTTCATGTTCTGAATTGAGCCAAAGGTCAAAGCTCAGAGAACCCGACCTGTCTGCTTCCAGGCGGATGGCTATGATCTGAGAGGGATGGCTGACAATGACTTCCCGGGTGTAATGAACATTGTTCACCACATAAGAGGTTCTGCAAACAGCTGAGGAGATATCCAGCTCGCGGTGATATTCAGTATAGGATTCATGACCCGGGAAATCCAGGTAGAGATCACCAAAAGGTTGGTACTCTTTCTGGGTCAAAGGAGTGCTCATAAACTCCTCCATGGCCAGTTCGTGGGCCTTGTCCTGTTTCCCCTCACGAAGAAGTTGTCGAAGAGGTTCAAGGTATTCTACTGCTCCTTCATGAGCATAATCATGGGGGCCTCCTGTCC
>JAUVIT010000113.1 GCA_030592605.1 Bacteroidota bacterium | reverse complement strand
GCCTGAAACTGAAAGAGGATGAAAAGTCTTATTATGATCTGGCCCAGGTATATGAGAAACTGGAAATGTATAATGAAGCTGGTGATGCCTATCGACAATCTTTGCGGGAGAACAATAGGGTATTGGCCACCCACTTCTCCTATGCACAGTTGTTGTTTCAACAGGAGAATTATGAAGCCGCCGGGATTGAATTGGTTGAAGTATTGCAGCTTGATCCGCAGCATCTGAAAGCAATCCTCCTACATAGCCAGGTCTTATCGGCCCAGGGCGAATATCTAAAGGCTAGTGAGACCCTCTCCATGGCATCGGTGCAGTACTCTAAGGAGCCATTAATCTATATATACCGGGGCGAAATAAACAGCAAAATGAATCAGCCGGCATATGCCATCATCGATTTTTCAAAAGCCATTGAACTGGATCCGGAGAATGCAGAGAGTTACTATAAGCGGGGAGGGGCCTATGAAGTGATCAGGGATTATAAAAAGGCCCTGGAAGATTATGCAAAACTGCTGGCTATGTCAAAATATGATGGTACTGCCCAGCGTTTACATGAGGAGGCTAGCCAGCGGATGTTCGAATTGAACAGGGAAGAGGATAAACCATTGGTGGTACTGCTTGACCCCCTGTCCAATGATGCCAATACCATTGATGTATCCAAAGAGATTATCATATTGAATGTTACCGGAGTAATTGCTGAGGCAAGTGACATTCAATCGCTCCAGGTAAACGGATTTACCGTGCCGGTGGAAAAAACAGAGGAGGGGTTCAAGTTTCTTGCCAGTGTGAATCTAAGCAATGCCAACCAGGTAACTATTCAGGTTTCGGATGTATATGATAATACAGAAACCGCCATTTTCCCCATCAGGCGTACGGAAATTGATCCCCCACTTGTAAGAATGATTGCACCCTATGGTTCAGAAAATAATATTCTCTATCTGGATAACAACGATCCCATGATATACGTGGAGGGCAAAATTGAGGATGAGAGCAGGATTATCTCCATCTACATAGATAGCGTCATGGCCAGTTATATCCCCAGTGACCTGAATCCCAATTTCACAGCGACTTTGAATGTGACCAACAAAAGCAGGATCACCGTATTTGTTGAGGACGAATTTGGTAATAGATCCGAGATAGAATATAAACTAAACCGTGAAGCACAATCCTATGATGATAATCCCATGGGAAAAACATGGGCAATTTTCATTGAAAATTCGGACTATGATTCTTTTGCCAGCCTGGGCGGACCAAGCAAGGATGTAAGCATGATGCGTTCAGCACTGGCGAACTACCAGATTCATGAGGTGATTCATAAGAAGAATATGAGCAAAGCTGAACTCTCAAAATTCTTCTCCATTGAGTTAAGGGATATGATCAGAAGTAACCGTGTGAATTCCCTGTTGGTCTGGTATGCCGGTCACGGAAAATATGTAAACGAAAGTGGGTATTGGATTCCTGTGGATGCCTCAAGGGATGATGAGTTTACCTATTATAATACCAATGCATTGAAAGCTGCCATGCAGGTTTACCCCGATTTTCTTACCCATACGCTGGTAATCACGGACGCCTGTGAGTCGGGCCCCAGTTTTTATCAGGCCATGCGTTCAGGGATCCAGAAGCGAAGTTGTGACGACTGGACCTCTACAAGGTTTAAATCATCGCAGGTATTCTCTTCAGCTGGATATGAATTGGCCGTAGACGACAGCCAGTTTACCAGAACTTTTGCCAATGTGTTGGTCAATAATCCGGGATCTTGTATTCCCATTGAGAATATCGTATTGAAGGTATCTTCAGCAGTTGAGAATACAAACAAGCAATCGCCTCAGTTTGGAAAGATTGCCGGACTCGAAGATGAGGATGGAACCTTTTTCTTTATACCGAAAGACTATTAATCTAAAGCAGGGCGTCCAGCTTACTAACGATGGTGCTCTTGGGTACAGCGCCCACCTGCTTGTCAGCAACTTCTCCGTTTTTAAAGAAGAGAATGGTTGGAATGTTCCTGATACCATATTTTGCAGTGATGCCGGGATTGCTATCCACATCAACTTTAGCTACTACAGCCTTACCTTCATAATCAACACCCACCTCCTCAACAATGGGTCCTACCATTCGGCAGGGACCACACCATTCAGCCCAGAAATCTACGATTACAGGTTTATCAGAGTTCAGTACCAGTTCGTCGAAATTGCCATCTGTTGCTTCTAATGCCATAATGTAAAATTTATAAGTAATATTTGATCCGTCAAAATTATAAAAAAAAACAGTTACGCAAGACGGAATTCAAAGCCCGGATTATTTTTAAGATAGTTGATAAATTCGTCGGACAGTTGCACCTGTTTGTTGCGTGAAAAGAGGTTTAGTTTCATATTGCTTTCAGGATCATGAATACGGAACTTTAGCACCTTCCCACTCTCATTCACAGTATAATGCTCAAAAGAATTAATGAGTTCGTCTGAAACCTGGTTGATATTCAGGGAGATATCGATCGACTTAACTAGTTTATCACGTACATCGGCGAGCATATAAACCATCTTCATTCTCAGGGAGTATATCTTTTTGCCCGGCTCTTCCCTGGGGCTCCATTCGTTTACAGTGGCCCTGATCATAAGTGCGACATCGGGTAGAAAATACTGTTTAAAATTAACGTAGTCGTCATTTTTCAGTCTCAGGTTGTAGGTGTCGGTGTAATCTTCCAGCTGGGCCAGCATATAAGGCTTATTGCGCCACTGGTCCACTCCGTCCCGGACACTTTTTACCATGCCGCAGAAGATCACATCCCGTCCCTTGAACTGGGACAAATCACCCAATTCCTCAAGTTTATTGGGACAGAATGCATCTATCTCCAGTTTGAACCTGTCCAGTGGATGGGATGTCAGGTAGAAACCCAGGAGCTCTTTTTCTTGTTTGCAGGTGGTAATATCTTCCCACCGGTTTACCTCAGGAGGTTCCGGTTTTGAAATAGGGATGGCGCTGGTCTCCCCGAACAGGTTTTGCTGGGGAGTATCTCTTTCATACTGGATCTTATTTCCAAACTTGATTAACTGCTCAATAAAGGTGGCGTCTTCATCTTCCAGCGTATCGATGTATTGACTCCTGGAAATGTTCTCGAAACAATCCAGCGCTCCGGATATGGCCAGCCCTTCAAAATTCTTCCTGTTTACCTGGTGCAGATCATTCCGTTCCACGAAATCGTAAATATCCCGGAATGGGCCATTGCTAATGCGTTCATCGATGACACTTTGGACGGCATTTCCTCCCACACCCTTGATAGCACCCAAACCGAAGCGGATATTCCCTTTATCATTGACGGTGAATCTTGCATTACTTTCGTTCACATCAGGACCAAGCACTGAGATTCCCATTCTCCGGCACTCGTCCATAAACGAGCCGATTTTTTTAATGTCGGTAATATTGCGGCTTAGCACTGCAGCCATAAATTCTGCCGGGTAATTCGCCTTCAGGTAGCCGGTCTGGTAGGACACATAGGCATAGCAGGTAGAGTGGGATTTATTGAATGCATACTGGGCAAATGCTTCCCAGTCTGTCCATATTTTTTCAATCTTCTGCTTAGAGAATCCGTTAAGCTTACACCCTTCCTCGAACTTCACCTTAAGCTCGTCCATCATCTTCTT
Source organism: Bacteroidota bacterium (assembly GCA_030592605.1). Classification (GTDB taxonomy): domain Bacteria; phylum Bacteroidota; class Bacteroidia; order Bacteroidales. The sequence continues at coordinate 2,674 of JAUVIT010000113.1, read as the reverse complement.
GATCTTCTTTCCCATGGCTTTACGAAGCGAATCTGCTTCACCACGGGTAAATCCAGCAAGTTTTCTGGAGAGTAGCATCACCTGCTCCTGGTAGACAGTGATCCCGTAGGTATCTTTAAGATACTCTTCCATTTCGGGGAGATCATATTCGATTTTCTGCTTTCCGTGCTTCCGGTTTATAAAGGAAGGAATGTACTCCATGGGGCCCGGCCTGTAGAGAGCATTCATTGCAATCAGGTCCTCAAAACGGTTGGGTTTGAGATCCTTGAGGTGCTTTTTCATTCCGGGCGACTCAAACTGGAAAAGCCCGGTGGTATCTCCCCTGGAATAGAGTTCAAAGGTAGCCTGGTCGTCCATGGGCAGGTGATCAATATCGACCTCGATTCCCCTGGATTCTTTGACGTTGGCCACAGCATCTTTGATGATGGACAGCGTCTTTAGTCCCAGAAAGTCCATCTTGAGCATCCCCACATCTTCTACAAAATGGCCGTCAAACTGGGTAACCAGGAGTTCAGATTCTTTTGATTTACAAACGGGAAGATGTTCTGTGAGACTGTTTCTTCCAATAATCACGCCGCAGGCATGGAGTCCGGTTTGCCTGACCGATCCCTCCAGGCGCTGGGCAATACGAAGAGTATTTGAAATAAGTGGATTGGACGAATTAAGCTCAGCTTTCAAATCGGGCACCTCTTCAAAGGCTTTTGCAAAGGTGGTACCCGGTCGGTCCGGAACCAACTTGGCAAGCCGGTCGGCTTCCGGCAGGGGGAGCTTCTGTATCCTGGCCACATCCCTGATGGCCATCTTTGCTGCCATGGATCCAAAAGTGATAATGTGGGCCACCCTGTCATGACCATATTTATTCACCACCCATTTGAGTACATCCTCGCGTCCGTCTTCATCAAAATCAATATCGATATCAGGCATGGAGACGCGGTCGGGATTCAGGAACCTTTCAAACAGCAAGTCGTATCGTATGGGATCGATATCTGTAATTCCCAGGCAATAGGCCACGGCCGATCCGGCTGCCGATCCCCTTCCGGGTCCCACAGAGACACCCATGTCACGTGCAGCGGAAATAAAGTCCTGGACGATCAGGAAATAGCCAGGGAAACCCATACGCTGAATGGTCCCCAGTTCAAAATCGATCCGCTCCTTTACTTCGTCGTTTAAATCAGGGTAACGCCTGGCAACTCCTTCATAGGTAATATGTTTCAGGTATTCATCTTCATTGCTGAATCCTTCAGGGAGCGGAAAGTGTGGCATCACCGGATTGGTGTTCAGTTCATAGGGCTCCACCTTGTTTGCCACTTCAATGGTATTGTTCAGGACAGCAGGTAGATCAGAGAAGACCTCTTTCATTTCTGCCTGGGTTTTGAACCATTCCTGCCTGGTGTATCGCATCCTGGTTGGATCGTCCAGGTCCTTACCCGTATTCAGGCAAATAAGGTGATCATGTGCTTCTGCATCCTCCATGTTCACAAAGTGCGCATCGTTGCTGGCTACACATTTGATCCCAAGCTTTCTTCCGAGCTCCAGGAGGGTGCGATTCACAAATACCTGGTCATCAAAAACCAATTTGTTCATCCCGGCATCGTCGGTCCGGTGCCGCATTAGTTCAAGGTAAAAATCTTCCCCGAAAATCCTTTTATATTCAAGGGCGATCCGCTCGGCCTCTTCCACAGTGCGGTGCATAATGGCCTGCGGAATCTCTCCGCCCAGGCATGCCGAGAGACAAATAATTCCTTCGTGATACTTCTCCAGTAGTTCACGGTCGATCCGTGGCTTGTAATAAAAACCTTCGGTCCATCCGAGCGAGATCATTGTGATCAGGTTCTGGTAGCCTTTATGATTTTTGGCCAAAAGAACAACATGTGCAAAACCATCCTGGTTCTTATCTTTCTTTGAATGCCTTTCCCTGTTTGCAATATAGGCTTCGCATCCCAGTATGGGCTTGATTCCACGCCTGGTTGCTTCGAGATGAAACTCCTTGGCTCCAAACATATTGCCATGATCGGTAATGGCCACGGCGTGCATGCCATCGTCTATCGCTTTCTTTAATAGCTCCGGTATGCTGGCTGCCCCGTCCAGGATGGAGTACTGGGTATGTACATGCAGGTGACAAAATCCTGCATCAAGCGGTTCTTCCGGGGAGGATTCTTCGGAGAGATCTGCAGAATCGGCCTCTTCTTCTGCCTCTTCATCCCAGTTGGAGCGGTGGGTAAGTCCGTAAGGCCCGATCTTTCCCTGGTTTTTTGATATAAAGCGACCGTATTGTTCCTGAGTGAGCCCCAGGGATTCGGGAGAAATGATTTTTTTTCGAAGCAGTTCAAAGAAGCATCTGGCTGTGGCCTCCACATCGGCTGCTGCATTGTGAGCCTCCATGAACTGCTCTTCAAACAGGGATTCATAGAGCTCCATCAGCTTGGGCGGCTTGAATTTCCCTCCTCTACCCCCGGGGAGCTTTAGATAATCGGTACTGGAACGCATGGTACAAACCTGCTCCTTTTGGAGAAAGTCAGAAATTAGCCCGCTTCTGATGAATTCCGCGCCCAGGGCATTGATATCGAAACGAATGTTGTGGCCTACAAGAAAAGTTGATTTTACAACAGTCTCATTGAATTTTTCCAGTGCTTCCACAAGTGGTAAGCCATGTGTTCTGGCTTTCTCTGTGGAG
>JAUVIT010000283.1 GCA_030592605.1 Bacteroidota bacterium | reverse complement strand
TTACAGCTGAATAGGCAGAGAGGAAGTCGAAATATTTCTTGCCTTCCACGTCCCAGACATAGACTCCTTCGCCACGGTCGAGCACCACGGGAAGCGGGTGGTAGTTGTGTGCACCATACTTGTCTTCACGCTGGATGTAATCTTTTGTATTCATAATTAGTTCCTTCAGAGATTATTCGTAATTTGAGGGATAAAGGTAGTAAAACATATTTCAAGGTTTGACTGTTATTATTAAGTATTCTTATCATTTACCTAGCATTATTATGGACAAACTACACAAATTAATTACAGACCGATGGAGTCCGGTTGCCTTCGATGAGCGCCCCGTAGACTATGACAAAATCCACCTGCTTTTTGAAGCGGCTAAATGGGCGCCCTCATCCATGAATGCCCAGCCATGGCGCTTTATATTTGCTACAAAAGAGATGTCTGATTTCAAGGCGATTCTGGACCTTTTAAGTGAAGCAAATCAGGTATGGGCTTCAACGGCTCCCTTGCTGGTTATGCCCTTGGCCCAGGTTATTTCAATCTATAAGAACCGTCCCAACCGACTGGCTTTTTATGAGGCCGGTATGGCTGTGGGAAATCTGCTGGCACAAGCTACTGCCATGGATCTGATGGTTCATCAGATGAGTGGATATGACCTGGAAAGGGCCAAGGAAACACTGGTGATTCCCACACGCTACGAACCCATGACCATCATGGCCATCGGCTATAAGGGTGATCCATCCAAATTGCCTAAAGAAGTGGCTGCCAGGGACGACAGGGAACGTACACGCATGGAAATCAGTAAGTTTCTGGTTCAGGGAAGATGTAAGCAGCCCTAGAAACTGATTGAGATTTTTACATTGAACCTGCGACCGGTCAGGTAGTTGGGAATGCCAAACATACCAGGTACACCCTCCTGGTCGGAGATGGTCCGTATCCAGAGATAGGAGGCTTCGTTTTTGATATCCAGCAGGTTGAAGATTTCTACGCTGATCCAGATGCTTTCGAAAAAGCGTAGTGGATTGCGCTCTCCCCAGATGTCTGTTTCCCTTTTGATCACTTTTGAAAAACCGATATCAACCCGACGATAGGGACGCATGCGCAGTTGGGTGTAGTATTGATCCTCGACCGGACTACTAAGGGGAATTCCGGTCCCGTAGAAGGCATTCAGGTGAACCTTGTAACCAGGATTATTTGGGAAGTAGTCCTGGAAATATAGTCCAACGGTGAACAGTTGATCGGTTGGCCTGGGAAATTCACCCGCTTCCTCGGTGACAAATTCCGTACCGTCCCATACCTGGATATAGTCTCCCTCCACATCCTCCCTTGTTTGCAAGAAGGACAGGGTTAGCCATGATTCCGCTCCCTGAACAAATTCGCCATTCAGTTTAAAATCGATTCCCCGGGCAAAACCTTTCGAAATATTTTCACCGGCATAGGATACTCTTACATTCTCGATTTTATAGGGAATCAGGTTGCTAAGCCATTTATAGTAGGCCTCTCCGGTCAGTTTAAAGGGCCTGTCCCAGAGGCTGAAAATATAATCACCACCGATAAGCAGATGGATCGATCGCTGGGGCTCAATATCATAATTAATTTCACCATCGGGCATCCGCATTTCCTTGTAGAAAGGGGGCTGGTAATAATATCCCCCTGAGATATGGAACATCATATCCCGCTTCCAGTTGGGTTGTGTACTGATGGTTGCACGGGGACTGAGCATGGTGGTCTGGTTGAAATTCCAAAGCAGAGTCCGGATTCCGGCGCTTATAAAGTAGTCGGCCTTCTGAGTATTGATCTCCCGGGTATTCTGGATAAAAGCACTGAACTGGTCGTAGCTTATATGATTGTTGGATATCAGGGTTTTAGTCAGTTCCAGCACTTCTACGTTATAGGGGATCACATAACCGGCCGAATCGATGATTTCCCACTCACTGATGCGGTCGAAGAACTCCTGGTACTGGTAGCTGAGGCCCCATTGAATGTGCCTGTTTCCGCTCCTGTATGCTCCCAGGTGTGATGCGGATATCACATAGGCATCCAGGTAGTTACGGGCATGAGTCAGCAGGGTCCCTACTCCAATATTGAGAATGGAGTCTCCATAGCTTTCGGAATCAATAGTATTGTCAAGTTCATTGATCCAGTATTGTCCCATAATATCAAAGGTCTCCTCCTCGGAGGTTCGGAAAGCCGATCCAATCAGCTTCAAGGATAATCCCTTTACTGGTTTCCAATTGAGTGAGAGGGCACCCAGGTAGGTGTCAAACTGATCCATCTCCTGGCCATCATAATAGATCCTTAGATTCAGTGGCAGATCCTTGGTCCCGAACTCGGTGTTTCGGGTCTGAGGAATAAACTGGTATTTACTGGATGAGTAGTTACCCAGGAAGCTTAGTTCCAGTAAGCGTGAGAGCTGGTAGGTAAACAGGGTTTGGAAATCGGAGAACTGAGGCTTATAATCTCCGCTGGTTTCCAGGGTGTTCAGCAAGTATTGGGTAGTTTTATAGCGGTAACCAGCCAGGTAGGTAAAACGTTTTGTTTTGGAGGCTCCTTCCACATGCGCTGATGCACCCAGCAGGCTGATGGAGGCAGATCCGGCGAATTCACTTGGCCGCTTATAGGTTATATCCAATGCAGAAGACATCTTGTCGCCATATCTTGCATCGTAGCCCCCGGCAGAGAACTTGATGGACGATACCAGGTCCGAATTCACGAAACTCAGACCTTCCTGTTGTGCGGAGCGCACCAGGAAAGGCCTGTAGATTTCAACATCGTTGACATATACCAGGTTTTCATCGAAGTTGCCACCACGCACCGAATACTGGGAGCTGAGCTCATTGTTGGAGCTAACCCCAGCCTGCGATTTAATGATGGTTTCCACCCGCCCGGTGGTTGTGGGCATGTAGTTCAGATCTTCCACATCGATGCGCTGGAAGGTTGATCCCCGTTCCTGGCGTGCACTGACCGATACTTCCCGGAGAGCCCTGATGTCTCTGAGAAGGGCGATATCCTGCTGCCTGGACTCCCCCGCACTCAGACGAACTGCAAACTGTTTTGTACGGTAGCCTACACAGGAGATGATTACTGTGTAGGAGCGGCCTGAAGGGACCTCCAGGGTGTAGCTTCCGTCCGGTTCGGTCATGGTTCCCACCTGCAATCCCTGAAGGCTCACACTGGCAAATTCCACCGGGTCTCCGAGGCTGTCCCTGACACTTCCTTTTAACACGCCCTTATCCTGTCCATTCACCACGGTAGTGACGATCAGAATCAGTGAAAATAGAAGCAGGCGCAAATACACAATCAGAAATTTTCCGAATATAGTACTAACTATTGAAAGCCCTGGAAAATTGTGCAGAATCTTATTAATCCTCCTCTTTGAAATCGCCCTCTTTCAGGGATTTAAAAAACTTTGCCCAGCGCATGGGATCGAAGATGGTATAATAAGGGGTTTGTCCGGCCGTATATAATTGATTGTACTCCTGTCTCATCACTTCCCGGAAGGCAATATTCGGATTGGGAGTGCCGCCATCCCGGTTCATTTTGATCTGGGTCTTTATCAGTGCTATGTTATGATAGGCCCTCTGTTCATCATCATCGGGAAGGTCCAGGGCCAGAAAGGCCTCTTTAAACTGCTGGTAGGTTTTCCACGGGTATATTCTTACTTCAGCCAGATGAAAGGTATCGCTGACCATAAATATATCGGCAGGATACTGCTGGCCTCCCAGGGAATCGGGGATTACATGCATGGTACCCTTATGG
>JAUVIT010000067.1 GCA_030592605.1 Bacteroidota bacterium | reverse complement strand
ATAAAGTTTCGTAATAAGATAAAATTGATTTTATATGTGCTCCTTTTCCTCTGCCCGGTATATCCTCCTCAAACTGTGATGACATCGTTTTCTCGGAAAATATTATCATCGATTCAGGGGAATAGATCAGGTTAACATCAGATTTTACTGTCTTGGCTTTCTCAAAGAATTCATTTTCCTCTAATAAAACATCAGCAATATTCCCAGACATTATAAGTCTATCTGTGGGCTCATTCTGAAAAGTAACCATTCCCCATTCTCCTGCTTCTGCAACAGAAGCTCTGGCATTTAATGTCCAGAATACAACTCGTTCGGCACCAGATCCAATACAGGTCCAAAGCCACTGTGCAATATCATCCTCGGAAGGACATAATGGATTGAAACCACTAAAAATATTGGTGCCTCCCTGTAGTTCGGTTACCCAGAAAGGTTTTGGTTCTGCTGCGCTACTGACAATATCACAATTAGCAGTAATTGCCATGGTGTATTGTTGACGTTCGAAATACTTCAGGTGCCATGCTGCATGAATAGAGGCGCCCAGGGTTGACAGAAAAGGCATCCATTGAGGGAAATCATATTGTTTAAGATTTGAAAACAGTAAATGATTATTCACATGCGTAAGACCTTTTGTGTCTTCTTCTCTTACTATTTTTGCGATCCATCCCAGGTACTCCGTTGTATAGTTCCGCCAAAACAATTCAAACTCCGGTGAACTTTTCATATATTCATTTCCTGCAGGCTTTTTTTGCTGTGCTATCCATTTTTCAAATTTTAGAAGAGAATAGTCATTTTTAGAATAGGAATAATCACCTGGTTCGTTTTGTAAAACCCAGGTATCAAATGCCGGGTGATCTTTAAAATGCCTCACAGTTTGACGGACATATTCTTCTACCGATTCTTGATGATCCAAATTTTTTGGAAATTTAAAACCTCCAACGCTACGATCTGATGGAAAAAGAGTAACCATTATTTTGACTCCATATTTTTGAGCCATATCGAAAGCATGATCGTATCTTGAAAAATCCCACTTGCCATTCCCCTGGTTTATGTGGTCTTCAAATAGCCGTATGCGACAAACCGGCATATTGTGATCTGCCAGCAATTTAAACCACGATTCCACCTCTTGTTTTGTTTGCCCGGGTTCAATAAATACCTGTGCACCAATTATTGGCGCCTGTGCCTCTAATTGAGTTGTTATTGAGATTAACAATCCTGCCAGCAATATTGCCAGCAAACCATTTCCTGTTTTTGATTTTTTCATTATTTGTAAGGTGTTTTTGTATTCATTATCAAAAATTGTTTGGAAATCAAATTATTACATCGACTTATTAACCCGTTTAATCACCGAAAGTAAAATTGAAATACATATGAAATAAGTTCTAGGTTGCATGATTATAACTTTATGTAAACAATTGATTTGATAGGTTTTGTAGTTAATTAGCATAAGCCGGGCAAAAATTGTTCGATTAGATAATTTCGACTGTAATAACCGATATTCACACCCTTCACCACATTAAACCATGTAACCAAATATAAGGCATTATGAAATACGGAGTAAACAGAGTAACACTTGTGGGCAATGTGGGCGAGGTGCCCAGGGTGTCGGAACGGGACGGTGAGGCCTTTGTGGCCAATTTCCCCCTGGCAACTAATGAAGTTTGGCGCGATAAGGAGGGCGAAGAGGTTCGCCGCACCGAGTGGCACCGGATCGTTGTGTGGAATAAGGCTGCAGATATTGTCAAGCAGCATGTGAAAAAAGGAGATGCCCTCTATGTGGAGGGAAAGATCTCCACCAATTCCTGGGATGATAAGGAGGGAAACAAGCACTACAGCACCGAAGTTGTATGTGACAACTTCCTCTTTCTTTCTCCTAAAAATGCTGAGGAACCGGTGGTGGCTTAATCCTGGTATTCCTCAATGGGGTCACAGCTGCATACCAGGTTACGATCCCCATAGGCATCGTTGATACGGCTAACCGAGGGCCAGAACTTATTCTCCACGACCCAGGGGAGGGGGAAGGCCGCCCTTTCCCTGGAGTAAGCTCTATCCCAGCTATCAGTGAGCAGCGTATCAGCAGTGTGGGGAGCACCCCTCAGCACACTATCTTCTGCTTTTAATTTCCCGTCGGCAATCTCCATGATGTCCTTGTGGATATCGATCATGGCCTGGATAAAACGATCCAGCTCAGCTTTGGATTCACTTTCGGTAGGTTCCATCATCAGGGTACCATGCACCGGGAAAGAGAGGGTAGGGGCATGGAATCCATAGTCCATCAGCCGCTTTGCGATATCAGCTTCGGTGATATCGGCCATGGTTTTAAAATTCCTGCAATCCAGGATCATTTCATGAGCCACTTTTCCTTCTGTACCGGTATAGAGTATGTCATAGTAATCTTTTAAGGAGGATGCCACGTAGTTGGCATTGAGAATGGCAATTCGGGTCGATTCTGTAAGTCCCTCAGTACCGAGCATTCTGATATAGGCATGGGAGATGGCCAGGACTCCTGCACTTCCATAGGGTGCCGCTGCCACACTACTAATGCCTTTCATTCCACCGGTTTCCACAAGCGGATGGGTGGGCAGGTATTCCACTAAATGATTGGCCACACCTATGGGGCCGACTCCGGGTCCACCCCCGCCATGTGGAATGGCAAAGGTTTTGTGCAGATTCAAGTGGCAAACATCAGCCCCAATAAATGCAGGATTAGTTAATCCCACCTGGGCATTCATATTTGCTCCGTCCATATAAACCTGACCTCCGCACTTATGCACAATCCCTATAATTTCACAGATGTTATCTTCAAAAACTCCGTGGGTGGATGGATAGGTGATCATAATGGATGAAAGCACCTCCTTATGGCTTTCAGCAAGTTCTTTTAAATGTGCGGTATCGATGTTGCCATGATCGTCGCATCTGACCACTTTTACTTCCAGACCAGCCATTACAGCGCTGGCCGGATTGGTACCATGTGCCGATGCCGGGATCAGTACTACATTTCGCTCCGAATCTCCCCGATCCTTATGGTATGCTTGTATTACCATCAGGCCGGTGTATTCACCAGCAGCCCCTGAATTAGGCTGGAAGGAAACAGTTGCAAAACCTGTGATCTCTTTGAGCGCCTGTTCCAGTTCATTAATAATCTGATGGAATCCTTCAGTCTGGTCGATGGGAACAAAGGGATGAAGTGATGCAAATTCGGGCCAGCTAACAGGCATTAACTGAGCTGCCGCATTCAGCTTCATAGTGCACGACCCCAGGGAGATCATGGACTGGGTCAGGGAAATATCTTTGCGTTCCAGCATTCTGATATATCGCATCATCTCTGTTTCGGAGCGATACTTGTGGAAGGTAGGCTGAGAAAGAATCGGTGATTTCCTGCCGAATGCCTGATTGAAGGCGATTTCAGGTTCCAGTTCCTCCTGGAAATGGATACCTTTTTTTACGGCCACAGAGAAGATTTCGAGGATTTCATTGAGCTGCTCCTCATTAGTGGTCTCGTCCGTAGAGAATTGAACCCTTGCTTCATCCGGATAGTAGAAATTGATCTCTCTTTCTTCGGCAATTTTCCGGATATCCTCGGCTCTTAGCTTACCCGGGAGTACAACGCTGAGCGTATCAAAAAAGTCTTCGTGTGCCAGGGAGTACCCCAGCTTTTGTAATTGTGAAGCCAGATAGGCTGCACCTGTATGAATATTGGAGGCGATCCTATGTAAGCCTTCCGGACCATGATAAGCAGCATACATTCCAGCCATACTGGCAAGGAGTGCCTGGGCGGTACAGATATTGGATGTGGCACGTTCCCGCTTGATATGCTGTTCTCTGGTCTGCAGAGCCATGCGGAGGGCCGGTTTCTCATAGACATCAACTGAGATTCCAATTATACGGCCAGGAATATGTCTTTTAAAAGACTCCCTGCATGCAAAATAGGCCGCATGGGGACCACCGTAAAACATGGGGATCCCGAAACGCTGTGTAGTACCCACCACCACATCCGCATCCCATTCACCTGGAGGAGTGAGCAAGACCAGACTCATAATATCTGCCGCCACAGCAACAGCAATCTCTTTTTCATGAGCCGATTGCGTGAACCTGGCATAGTCCCTGACCTCTCCGTCTGCTGCAGGGTACTGAACCAGGGCTCCAAAGAATGATGCATCCAGCCCGGCATCCTGGTAGGATCCGAATTCAAGCTCAATACCCAGGGGCTCGGCCCTTGTAATCATTACAGCCTTTGTCTGGGGAAAAACCTGTTCATCGACAAAGAATTTGTTTTTGCCTTCCTTGATAGCAGCCCTCGACCGTGCATTGTAAAACATGATCATGGCTTCTGCAGCAGCAGTAGCTTCGTCCAGAAGCGATGCATTTGCTATTTCCATTCCGCTTAGTTCCATGACCATGGTCTGGAAATTCAGCAGTGCTTCAAGCCGGCCCTGGGAAATTTCTGCCTGGTAGGGTGTGTAGGAGGTATACCAGTTAGGATTCTCCAGAATATTACGCTGGATAACAGGAGGGAGGATGGTATTGTAATAACCTATTCCCATATAGGTTTTAAACAGCTTGTTCTTGCTGGCCACCTCTTTTATATTTGCCAGATAGGTCTGTTCATCAACTGCTCCAGGCAGGTTCATTGAGTTGTCCTTTAATATGGAGGTGGGGATGGTAAGGGATATTAATTCGTCCAGACTTCCAACTCCAATGGTGTCCAACATAACTTCAATCTCAGGCTGCCGGGGGCCCAGGTGACGCTCACTAAACTGATCCGATTTCATAAAACAAGAATAAGTAATTAGCACTAAGATATGCTTACTGAAGCGCAAATATAAATAAACCTTTGCTGAAAAAAGTTGAGGTATTTCATGTTGTTAAGCCATGCTAAGGAATGGATTATTCAAGGCTTCCTCTCCAACAGTGGTGGGATCCCCATGTCCCGGATAAACAATAGTTTCAGGGGGAAGGATCAACAAGTTGTTCCGTATGGAACTTATCAGGGTATCGTAGTCGCCACCAGGCAGATCAGTACGACCGATACTCCCCTGAAAAAGAGCATCTCCCGTGACCACAAATCCCGCCTCCGGTGAGTAGAAGGATAGGCTTCCAGGGGAGTGACCCGGAACCAGAATGGACCTGAGGCTATCCTCACCAATCGCAATGGTTTCATTATCACCGATCGCTTGATCAATACCGGAGAGAGGTTCTACTAGAAGGCCATAGACTTCTCCCATTAGTGGTACCTTGTTTAGCAAGCCGGACTCATTGGGGTGAGCACGCAAGGGACAGTTATATGCAGTCTGCATGTGTTTGACACCAAGCACATGATCCACGTGGCAATGGGTATTGAGCTGTCCCATAATATTTAATCCCGCTGAGGAAATATACTGATCAAATGCACTAATCTCTTCCGGTGAATAGAAAGCCGGATCGATAACAAGACAATCTCCCTTCTCGTTCCTGACCAGGTAGGTATTGACCTGAAAGGAGTTAAATACTAGTGGCTCTATACTTAGCATACTAAAGATTTTTACCTCTTAATAAGGGGACAAATGAGAAATGACCATGTTCGCTTCGCTCGAAGTGATCCTCCTGCTCTCTTACCACACGGACCATCTTCTGACCGAATTTGTCTCCTTCGGGGACTACAAGTATGCCACCAACAGCCAACTGGTTTAAGAGGAGCTGTGGGATTTCGGGAGCTGCTGCAGTGATCAGGATTCTGTCGAAAGGCTTGTAAGCGGGCAAACCTACGTATCCATCCCCGTAGAAAAAGATGGGTTTATAGTTTAATGGGCCCAGTGTTTTTTGTGCATCCAGGAAGAGCTGGCGTTGTCTTTCAATGGTATATACCCGGGCACCGAGTTCTAATAAGACAGCTGTCTGGTATCCGGAGCCAGTTCCAATTTCAAGCACTTTCAGGTGTTTTTTCACCTCCAGCAACTCGGTTTGAAATGCAACAGTATAAGGTTGAGAGATGGTTTGGCCTGCCGCAATAGGAAAGGCTTTATCAGTGTAAGAAAAGTTAACGAAGCCGCTATCCATAAAGAGATGCCGCGGAACCCGTCCCATGGCCGCCAGAACATCTTCATTCATGATCCCTTTGGATCTGACGGAGTCTATTAACTTCTTTCTTAAACCTTTATGGCGAAAACTATCTATTTGTTCCATTTGGAGGGACAAATATAAGGGATATTCTTTAACATAAATGGAGTTTTTTTGACACTCGATGCAATTATCGCGCGTGAGTTACAGTTATTATATCAGAGGTCGACCATTTGAATGAAAAACCAGAGAAAACAGAGATTACTTTACATCTTTTTTGACTTCCTTGCTGCCATGGCGGCCTGGGTTGTCTTTTTCCTTTTTCGAAAGATTTATATAGAACCACAGGCATTTGGAGCGGATGTCCCCATCACATTTGGACCAAGATTCTGGATCGGAGTCATCGGTCTGCCCATTGCCTGGATCTTGTTATACTATTTCTCAGGTTTCTATAAGGATATGTTTCGCCGATCAAGGCTGGATGATTTCATCCAAACGCTGCTAAGTACTTTGCTGGGAGTGGTGATTATTTTCTTTCTCGTTATCCTGGATGATATCATCCTGAATTACACCAACTATTACAGCCTGGCTATTACACTATTTCTATTGCAATTTATATTTGTATTGATTCCGAGGATGATACTTACCAGCAGGATGGTAGGAAAAGTTCACAAGCGGGAAATTGGTTTTAAAACCGTTATGATTGGAAGCAACGAGAATGCAGTGGATGTGTATCTTGATATTGTGAATCAACAGAGGTCCAATGGTTATGAGATACTAGGATTCATCAATGTTCAATGGAAGGAGCATTACCAGTTGCAGGACCATTTGATCCACCTGGGAGGGCATGAAAATATGGAGGCCATTTTAATGGAGCAGCAGGTGGAAGAGGTTATTATTGCCCTGGAGCCAACGGAACATGGAAAAATTGGGGATATTGTTAACAGACTCTCCATGCTTGATATAAAGATCAGCGCCATCCCAAGTATTACTGATATACTCACAGGGAAGGTCAAAAGTACTACCATTTTTGGAACCCCCCTTCTTGAGGTAAATCAGGATGTAATGCCTACCTGGCAACAAAATGTGAAACAGGTGATGGATATAGTGATCTCCATTCTGGCATTAATACTGTTGATACCACTGAACCTTGCCCTGATCATTGGCGTGAAGATCTCCTCTTCCGGCCCAATATTATACAGGCAGGACAGGATAGGGCGGTTTGGCCGGGAATTCCAAATCTACAAGTTCCGCTCCATGTATCACAACGCAGAAGAGAATGGTCCTGAACTTTCTTCAAAACATGATCCAAGGGTGACCCGTTTCGGGCAACTGATGCGGAAACACAGGCTCGATGAGATCCCTAATTTCATCAATGTCCTGAGGGGCGACATGGCACTGGTGGGACCACGGCCCGAAAGAGAATATTTTATCGATAAGATTATAAGAACTGCGCCTCACTATACCCACTTGCAGAAGGTGAAGCCCGGAATTACCTCATGGGGTCAGGTGAAGTATGGGTATGCAGAGAATGTGGAGGAGATGATTAAACGGCTCAGGTATGATATACT
>JAUVIT010000101.1 GCA_030592605.1 Bacteroidota bacterium | reverse complement strand
TGTTGTGCCTGGCCCATTCGGTAGCCATGTTTCTGGTAAGCATTTTGAGGCCCCCTTTGGCCGCTGCATAGGCCGATACGGTATTTCTTCCCAGCTCGCTCATCATGGAACACATATTGATGATTTTGCCCTGGCCTCTTTCCACCATTCCTCTGGCCACTGTCTTGCCCATAATAAATGGACCTGTTAGGTCAACATCCAGCACTTGCCTGAATTCTTCTGCTTTCATCTCAAGAATGGGGATTCGTTTAATAATCCCGGCATTATTGACCAGAATATCAATGGGGTTCACCTCCTTTTCAATCAAGGCGACAGTCTGTTCCACTGCAGCTTCATCGGTAACATCAAGAACATAGGTGTGGATATGGATTCCCTTATCCGCATACTCTTTTTTGGCAGCTTCAAGTTTATCCGGGAATACATCATTGATTACAATGGTGGCCCCGGCATGGGCCAGGCCCGTTGCGATGGCCATTCCCAGTCCATGGGTCCCGCCTGTAACCAGGGCTGTCTTCCCTTTCAAATCAAATAGTTGTTGTGACATCTTATAGATTTTATCGAATTTCGTTGGGCTGGATCATATCCATATCCCCGTAATCAAGATTTTCACCGGCCATCCCCCATATAAAGATATAATTGCTTGTTCCGGCAGCTGAGTGAATAGACCAGGGAGGTGAAATAACCGCCTGCTCGTTTTGCATCCAGATATGTCTGGTTTCTTTTGGATCGCCCATAAAGTGACAGATGGCCTGGCCCTCGGGAACCTCAAAATAAAAGTAAGCCTCCATACGCCGGTCATGCAGGTGAGGCGGCATGGTGTTCCATACGCTTCCAGGCTTTAATTCGGTCATTCCCATCTGCAGCTGGCAGGTTTCAATGACCGGGTTGACCAGCAATTTATTGATAAGCCTGGCGTTGGACTGTTCCAGAGCACCCATTTCAGCCACCTCTGCATCGGCCAGGGTTACTCTTTTACAGGGGAAAGCTTTGTGGGCAGGAGCCGAATTAAAATAAAGATGTGCCGGATTCTCCTTCTCATTACTAATCATCAGGATTTGTTTAGATCCGGCGCCCACATAAAGAGCTTCTTTATAAGCAAGTTCATAGCTGATGTCATCCACGCGAATGGTAGCTGTACCACCCACATTGATAATGCCAAGTTCGCGTCTATCACAAAAATGTTGTGACTTCAGAGGATCGATGGTGCTTAGTTCAAGTTCCATGGTAGGAATTGCACCACCAACAATATAGCGATCGTTCATGGAGTAGACCATATTGATCTCCCCGGGAACCATGAGCTTCTCAACCAGGAACTCCTTTCTCAATCTTTCTGTACCATATTGTTTGGCATCTTCAGGATGGTTAGAAAACCTTACTTCGTAATTGATTGCCATAGCGTGTTATTTATCTGTTTAATAGTGAACTGTTTCGTATGATTAACTCGGGTTTTAATACTACCTGTTTGCATGCGCCTGCTTTGCTCTCTTCCTTTTCGCATCTGAGGAACATCTCAGCCACCGTTTGGCCCATCATCTCACCTCGCTGATCCACGGTTGTCAGTGAAGGTTCCAGGAAAGCTGTAAATGGTTCATTGGCAAATCCGCTAATTCCCAGATCGCCCGGAATGGAGAGTCCCACCCGCTTGGCTGCCTGTAAAATACCCAGGGCCGCATAATCGCCCGAGCAAAAGAAGGCATCAGGTTTTTTCTTCATTTTCATTCCTGTATGAAATGCCGACTCACCACCCTCCAGCAAGAGGGGCTCAGAAAGAATCCACGATTGTGGCACATCAATGCCTGCCTCATGCATGGCCTGCAGATATCCCTCTTTCCGACTTTTGTATATATTGATATGGTCCATTCCTGAAACATGAAATATCTTTCTGTAACCCTGCTCCAGGAGGTGCTTTACACTTAGATAAGCACCCAGATGGTCATCCACCACTACCGATCCGCTCACTGTGCCAGCAGGAACACGATCAAAATAGAATAAACGGATACCCCTTTCTGTAAGTAGCTTAAGATGATTATTATGCCTTGTCTCCATGGAAATTGAGAGCAGCACTGCATCGACGCGTGCATTGATCAGGGTTTGGATGGCGACTACCTCATTCTCCAGTTTTTCATGTGTCTGACAGATCATCAAATGGTAACCCGAGGTTGCCAGTAGCTCCTCCATACCCCCGATGACATTGGAGAAAAAATTTCTGTTGATCCTGGGAACTATCACTCCAACTGTTTTGCTACTTCCCCGTCTAAGTGCAGATGCCATCACATTGGGTTGATAGTTGAGTTGGTCTGCCATCCTCCTTACTGCCATCCTAGTGGATTCACTGATCCTGGGATTGTCCTGAAGAGCGCGCGATACAGTTGAAGCTGATACATTCAGCTCCCTTGCGATGTCATGAATGGTACTGTGTTGTTTCTTTGCCACGTTTCATTACAAATTTACTAAAAAGTGCGCAATCGATTGTACTATTTTAGAAAATATATATGGTCATTCAGGTCATTTGCTATATTTACCATCCTAAAACCTAAGCTCATGAAAAAGAACACCTCCCTTCTGTTGCATCTGATCTTTGCAGTGATTGTTATTGTTGAACTCGCTGGCAGGTTATTGGATAATATTCAAATGGAATATTTTGTAAAACCACTGATCATGATCTGGATAGCAATATATTTCATGCTATTCACGAAGAAAAGTGCTTTTACCATTCCCATATTGCTTGCCTTCTTCTTCTCCTGGGTGGGAGATAATTTCCTTATGCTGTCCGGAAAGAATGAGCTCTTCTTCTTTGCAGGAGTGGGTGGATTCTTCTGCGCTCAAATAACCTACATCTATATCTTTGCCAGGTTCAGTGAAAAAGGGGGGAAGGGATATCTGCAAAAGAACCCGTGGATATCTTTCATTTTTCTGGCTTATGTGGCTGGAATGCTGATTCTGCTGTTTCCAGGACTGGAGGGGATGATGAAGCCCATTATTACCATCTATGCCCTTTCATTGATCCTTATGTCTATGACGGCTCTTAACCGTTCGGGAAGGGTAGCTGATGCAAGTTTCAAGCTGGTCTTTGTGGGTTCTTTGCTGTTCCTGCTTTCAGATAGCATGATCGCTTTCAATAAGTTCCACAGTGATATTCCCCTGGCCGGCTTTCTGATTATGATCACCTACATTGCGGCGCAGTACCTGATTATGAGGGGATTGATACTGGAGAAATAGCTCAGCGTTGGGGACTGTTGCGAACCGCCTCCATGGCCGGGTCAATGCCCTTCATATACTGATCAAAGCTAAGTGGTGTTACCAGGTCAGGAATCAAGGCAGGCAGATCCTCATCAAGGAGGGTAAAGTAACGTGTTGGATAAGAGACTATCAGTCTTGACTCGGGCAGAACAAAACGATTTACCTCTCCGAAATGCTTGGGTTTGCCACTGGTCTCTTCTCCCACCAGGACCACCTCTGCACTCTTCATGAAATCGACCGTATTGATTATGGCGGACCCACTGGTCACTCTACCCACAAGTACAAATATTTCTCCATGATCCTTTGGCAGTGCTTTGCAGATTTTCCTTATAAATTCGGTACCCTGGGACGCATGACCACCCTTGTTGAAGCGTATGTCAAAAACCAGTTTATCAATCTCCTTCTTCTTAAGTACCGGAAATACCTGCTTTTCGAACTCTTTGAATGAGGGCATAAACAATGCAGAGGCACCTGAGCCATAATCTTCCTCCGCTTCCCGGCTCCAACACCGGTTGTACTGGATAAAGTAGAGATGCTCATTCTCAAAATATTGTTCCCGGAAAAATGATTTTTGATCCTGCCAGCCCAGGGGCAGAGTAGAGGGGTGAACCGCAAGCTTCTCCCCTAATTCAACGGGCAGGTGAATAGTAGAGCTCAGCACTTCGCCGGTGCTGCTCTCAACTGTTAAGGAAAGTTCTTTTCCACTGACAAAGCCAAAATATTCAAGCACCTGGAACCAGCTTAGCATTCGAGGTATCTGGTTTTTTATCACCGACTGGTTGTCAAGTACCAGTAATGTGGCCAATGAGTCGATTACTACCTCAATGGGAACACTGTTAACAGCACTTAGTTTTTTGCCAAGCAGCGCCTTATAAGCTATGTCCGTTTCGAGGAGGTAGATCCCATCTTAGAACAAGTAAAATTCAATGGGAAGAATCTGAGATTTTTCCACCAGAAAATGATAGTTGATCTGGGTCTGGGCATCTCCCATTGCAGCCAGCACCTGTTGAAGCCGGATGGAAACCTGGAAGAGAGATTTACCCGGGGTTTCTTTAGCAAGCTGACTCATGGCCTGGTGGTACCATGTTGAATCGGTCCTGAAAAAAAGATCGGGATGCTTCTCTGCCAGTTCCCTGGCCAGAAGATCAATCTCATAATCCCAATCGATCACCTTCCCCTTCTGTGCAGAGAGCTCTGAAAAGAGAAGCAAAAAAAGAAGAGTGAGGGTACACTTAACTTTCATGAAGAATTTTTCAAACCCAAATATAATTAGTTTATCCTGAAACGCAGCCCTCCATAAAATTTCCTGCCGAAAATGGGTCCCCAGATAAGTGAACTGTCAAACCACGGACCGAAGGGATCATCGCTGGCAAGAATGGGATCCTTTTGTGTAAAACCAAAGAGGTTCTCGATTCCTGCATAGAGCTCCAGCCGTTTAAACAGAGTTTTACCCAGCTGCAGATTCACCATGGAAAAAGCAGGTGAATACGCTTCCATCTGGTAAGGTTCCGGATTGCTCTCAGTGGATGGAATCCGCTTTGCTCCTTGCCAGCTCCAGGTAATATCAAAGCTCCAGAGATCTTTGGTGGAGTAAGCCATATTGATAAACGCCCTGTGTTTCGCGACCATGGGACGGGGCAGTAAGACATCGCTGTATGTGGTCCGTACATCATTGATCCGGTAGGCAATCCTTATATCGTAACGCTCCAGAGGTTCCATATCCAGCTGCGCCTGGAAGCTGTTGGACCATGAGTCACCATCCAGGTTATAGAAATGTACCTCCTGGGGATTCCGGTCAAGGTCAATCACTACCTGGTTTGTAAAGCGGGTGTGGTAGAAGTCAAGCTTGAAAACCGATTCGGTCTCACCCAGCCGGAAGCCCTGATTAAAATTCAAACCATAGCTCCAGGCTACTTCCGGTTCAAGTCCATAGGGCAAGTCTGCTTCACTCTGATCCAGGTAGATGGCTCTGGAAGTGGCGAATATGCCCATATTCTCCGCAAAAATGGAAGCCGTTTTTTGTCCTCTTCCAACAGAGGCTCTGATCACTGACTTTTCGATGGGCTCATAACGCAAGTGGAGCCGGGGTGTGAGAAATGCACCATAGATATTGTGGAAGTCGGCACGAAATCCTGCCACAGCTGTGAAGATGTCCATATGGTTGAAAGTGTATTCCAGGAAGGCACCTGGAACCAGCTCATTCCTCTGATACTGATCCGCACCCACCGTTTCATCATAGCTGTCAGCCTGAAAACTGATTCCGGTCCGGTATTGGTGGTTGGTAGAGCCCAGGATAGACTGGTAGATCAGGTTTGCATAGAGGGATTGCTGGTCTGCCAGGTAATCGGTCAGCCCGAAATAGGCATCCTGCCGGTGAACTAATCCTGATAGTTGGAAGCCCATGCTGGCATAGGGTTTGTTTTCAAAGACCTTACCAATCTTTGCCCAGCCCTCTAAACGTTTGGTATTCAAACCAGATCCCCAGTAGGACTGTTGATCACGGGGTATGTCAGGATCATAATTCATCTGGCCCCCTAACTGGTCGAGCCAGACCACCTTGATGCCCATTTGGCTTTGCAGACCGTTCTCGCCTGAATACTTGAAGCGACTCATAGCAACTATTTGATTTCCTGTAGGATGATCCACAAAACCATCTTTGTTGTGGTCCAGCTGAAAGGGTCTGCTATTTCCATGGAGCAGCAGGCTGCCGCTCCAAAGCTCATTGATACGGTAGGCAGTCATCAAATTGGATTCCATCCTGCCGTCACTGTTTCCATAGAGGTTCAGGAAGAGCCTGTCGCTATTCTCAGGTTTGCGCAGTTCCACATTGATCTGTCCGGTAATGCTCTCAAATCCGTTTACTACCGAGCCGGCTCCCATATTGAGCTGGATCCCCTCGATCCATGTTCCCGGGGTATATGTGAGCCCGTAAAGGGCAGAAATACCTCTTACATCAGGCATGTTTTCGCGCATGATCTGTACGTAGGGGCCAGCCAGCCCCAGCATTTCAATCTTCCGCGTGCCGGTAACAGCATCTGTAAGTCCGGCATCGACCGATGGATTGGTCTCAAAGCTTTCAGAAAGGTTGCAGCAAGCGGCCTTGGTCAGCTCCTTCTCATGGATATTCTGAATATTATAGGCACTGCTAAAAGAGACAGAAGTTGGCTTAATCCGGTGGGAAACCTGGACCTCCTCCAGCATGAGGGCTTTAGAAAATAATACCTCCACCTCCGAGGCTTCATGGATGTGCATGGTATCATTCTCATATCCCACATAACTTACAACCAGCATATGCTCGTTCTCTTCAAGCCCGATTGTAAACAGTCCATCCTCCCCGGTAGTGGTACCTATAGTTGTGCCTGCCCAGTATACATTAGCAGCCAACAGAGGGAGCTGCTCCCCCTGGTCATTAATTTCATATATATAACCCTGTACCTGGCCCTGAGAGTTTTCCTGGGAAT
>JAUVIT010000036.1 GCA_030592605.1 Bacteroidota bacterium | reverse complement strand
TGTGGATACAAAGAAGGAAAAAGGGCGCTGGCGTAAGAAAAAACTAAAAAAGGATAGCACTGAGAATAAACCCGCTGTGGAATTCGTAATTGATGAATAAGTGTGAAAAACAGCCATAAATTGGATATATACAGCAAGAAACAGCGTTGGAAGCAAATTCTTCTATTATCTGCTGTTCTGATTGGTGTCGGTTCCCTCTGGTATACCAGCGGGCTGGTTAAGCATATCCAAACCACCGAAAGACAGAAAATGGAAGTATGGGCCGAAGCGGTCCGTATAGTGGCAAGTGCGGGTCTTGATACAGAACTGGCCTTCCCCTTCTCCGTTATTGAAAACAACACCCATATTCCGGTGATTCTTACCGATGCTGCAGGTGAAATCATAAGCCATAAGAACCTGGATTCATTAAAGGTTGAAAATCCAAAATACATCTACAAGCAACTGGAGCATGCTCGTGAAGAGAATGACTCCCTGGTGATTGATCTGGGCCCCAATGCATACCAGCTTCTTTTTTATCGCGATTCGTTCCTGCTCCGTCAGCTAATTTTCTTTCCCTATGTTCAACTGGGGGTTATCATTCTGTTCATCCTGGTCTCCTATGTTGCATTCAGTGTTTCAAGAAAGGCAGAACAAAACGAAGTTTGGACCGGAATGTCAAAGGAAACAGCCCACCAGCTTGGGACTCCAATCTCTTCGCTGATAGGCTGGATGGAACTGCTCAAGGACTCGGACCTGGATCCCTCCATGATCCTTGATATGCAAAAAGACACCTCGAGGCTGGAAAAGATCACCGATCGCTTCTCCAAAATCGGCTCCAGGCCCTTGATGAAAAATTCAGATCTGAACGAAATCCTTAAAGAAAGCCTGGAATATATGAAAAACAGGGGGCCGCATAATGTTGAATACCTTCTGGACCTGCCTTCGAAACCAATAACAATCAGCCTTAATGAAACCTTATTTGAGTGGGTGATCGAAAACTTGTTAAAGAATGCCATGGATGCCATCGGGGGAGCTGGCAGGATCATCGTGCATGCAGTAGATATTGAGGACAGTGTAATTGTTGATGTGGAGGATACGGGTAAGGGGATTGTCAAATCAAGGTTCCGGACCATTTTCAAACCCGGTTACACCACCAAGAAACGCGGTTGGGGACTGGGGTTATCGCTTTCCAAACGCATCATTGAAACCTATCATCACGGGAAAATCTTTGTGCTTTCCTCCGATCCGAATGATTCCACCATTATCCGAATCATCCTGAAAAAAATTGGGCCTCAGGACCGGGATACCAATTTATAAACTTTATCGGAACGCCTAAGGGGCTCTTCCACCGGCAGAGAGCATCGTTCTCCTTTATTGGCGGTTTCACAATTTATTTCATCCACCCTCAGCTCCTTAACTTCCATTTCAATGGCGCCGGTAGTGGGACCAATGATGACAAGGGTATCTCCCACCTGCAACTCACCTGTTTCCACTAGCACTTCAGCTACTCCGATCCGGCTAAAATAGTTGGTGACTTTCCCCGTATAGACTTTTTTCAAGCTAGCTCTGGAACCATATTCTTCACTCCATTCGCCCAGTCGTTGACCAAGGTAATAACCATCCCAAAATCCCCTGTTAAAGACCGTAGCAAGCCGCTTATCCCAAGCCTCTATCTTCTCCCTGGTAAAGGATCCTTCCACATAGGCATTAATAGCTTCATCATAACAGCCTACGACCGTCTTTACATACTCGGCCGACCGGGCCCTTCCTTCGATTTTTAACACGGATACACCTGCATCCAGCACTTTATTTAAAAAATGAATGGTCTTTAGGTCTTTTGGAGACATGATATATTCATTGTCAATGTCCAGCTCAACTTCCCGGTCCTTATCGCTAACTGTATATCCCCGGCGACAGACCTGGTAACAATTTCCCCTGTTTGCCGATTGGTTGTGCTCATGTAAGCTCAGGTAGCATTTACCGGATATAGCCATGCAGAGAGCCCCGTGTACAAACATCTCCAGCTGGACAGGCTTACCAGCTGGCCCTTTGATTTCCTCCAGTTCAATGGCATTGGCCATCTCCCGAACCTGGTCCAGATTTAGCTCCCTGGCCAGAACAGCCACATCGGCAAAATTCGCATAGAATTTTAATGTCTCTATATTGCTGATATTCAATTGGGTGGAAAGATGGACCCTGGCACCTGCACTAAGGCAATACTGCAATACCGACTGATCCGAAGCGATAATGGCATCAAGCTCATGTTTAACAGCCAGGTCAATGATCTTTCGCATCTGGATCAATTCATGGTTATATACCACAGTATTAACAGTGATATAAGCCTTCATCCCAAGTTCCCTGGCCCTGGAAACAATCTGAGGAAGGTCTTCCGTAGTAAAATTAGCGGAAGAACGTGCGCGCATATTCAATTGCTCAATACCAAAATAAATGGCATCTGCTCCCCCCTGTCCGGCTGCAGTAAGCGATTCAAAAGATCCGGCAGGAGCCAGTAATTCAAAATCCTCTCTCTTTTTCATACATTATCAGAAGTTCGGCATTGTGCACAGGATCCACATCCAAGGATGAAAGAACCTGGTAATGCTCGTGATTTTTTTCCAGGGAGTACATATAAGCCTTGTCGTAGTAGTGAAGCGTGATCATGGCTGTCTGGTAGTAATCCTCCTGGTCAATGGCTTCAAGAGCTTCACGTGTCCGGTCGCCTCCAAGCCTTTTTTCAATCTTAAGTACACAGGTCCTCAACTCCCCCTGTCCGTATTGTGCATAATCCCCCACCAAATGTCTGGCTCTTAGTTCCCGTGAAATATCCAGGAAAACCATATCTGCTTCCCTCATCATTGAAAAGAGTTCTCCAGGGATCACACACTTCCCAACATTCCTGCTTTCATCTTCTATCCAGGTAATTTTTTCAGAATCAAGAGGTAAAATTACCCGGCACAACTCATTTTCAAACTGCTCCGAGCTTGGCTGATCCAGCTCCCCCAGTGCACCAAAAGCCGATCCCTTATGATGTGCAAGCCCTTCCAGGTCAATCATCTGCTCACCCTTCAAACTCAACTGATGAAGAATGGCTGTTTTTCCACTACCGGTGCGGCCACCAATCACCAGCAGGTTCAACGGAGTGGCCAGCACCTCCCTCACATTGGACCGGTATGATTTATAACCTCCTTCAAGCAAATAACAGGTAATTCCCATGGTTTCGAAGAGCCAGACCATACTCTTACTTCGCATGCCTCCCCGCCAGCAGTGAACCAGCAGGGTCTTGTTTTTGCCAGCAGCACGTTCACCTTCCTTGGCTAGCCTGACCAGTTTCTTTCCGGCAAATTCAAGTCCGGCATACATGGCTGCCTCTTTATTCACCTGCTTATAGGCAGTTCCCACAACCTTTCTCTCCTGATCATCAAAGAGGGGAATATTGACAGCACCGGGAATATGCCCTTGCCGGAACTCCAATGGAGCCCGTACATCAATGATGGGAAACCTGGCTGAAAGGGAGATAAAGGACTCGATTTGTAAGAGCTCAGCCATCACCTTGAGGAATATAATTACCGTTCGAAGAAATTCCCCAGCAAAGAGCTGCTCTCTTTCCTTACATTCTTCCCATAGGGAGAAATGACCTGTATAAGCTTCCTGATGGGCATGGATTGAAGCCAAACGGTTCCTGTTCCGCTGAGTGTGGCAAGGAAGATGCCCTCACCTCCAAAAATCATGGAACGCAAATTACCCGAGGTTTCAATATTGAAGTCAATACCCGGCGTATACCCAACGATGCATCCTGTATCGATTTTCAGGCTTTCATTGTTCAGTCGTCGTTCAATAACCGTTCCCCCTGCATGCATAAATGTTTTTCCGTCTCCCTCCAGTTTCTGCATGATAAATCCTTCACCACCAACTAATCCGCTTCCAATTCTACGATTTAGTGTAATGGAGATCTTTGTCCCCTTGGCCGCACATAAGAATCCGTCTTTCTGAACAATCAGGGAGCCTCCCAGATGGCTCAGTTCAACAGGAACAATCTTTCCGGGATAAGGGGCAGCAAAGGCTACCCGCTGCTTGCTCCCGCCCTGATTGGTAAAGTGGGTTACGAACAGCGATTCTCCCGTAAGCACACGGGTTCCTGCAGAAAGAAGTTTTCCCATCAGGCCCTGGTTGGGGTCCGATCCGTCGCCCATTTTAGTTTCAAAGCGTATCTGACTGTCCATGTACATCATTGTACCAGCCTCCGCAATAACAGTCTCTCTGGGATCAAGTTCAATTTCGACCAGCTGGATATCATCTCCGATGATCCTGTACTCTAAATCATGAGATCGCATTTCTCTAAATTGTTTTTGAAAATAATTTGATTAACAAATGTTTGATACTCTCCACCCGCGTTGGTTTCATCAAGTAATCATTCATTCCAGCCTCAAATGCAGCCTTCCTTGTTTCATCGGTTTCATCGGCCGACATTGCCACAATAGGGAGGGTATGGCCTGCTGCCCGAATATGCTCAGCAGCCTGGTAACCATCCATTTCGGGCATAAGTAAATCCATAAAGAGAACATCGAATTTTTGCTTTTCCATCAATTCAACTGCTTCTGCCCCATTTTTAGCAATTTCAATCTCATACCCAATGTTCTTAAAAATTGATTGTGCCACCTTCTGATTAATCAGATTGTCTTCGGCCAGCAGGATGGATAGCTCATCGGGGAGGGCATTAATCATGGGTTCCAGAAGCTTCCGATCCTCAATGCCCGGATAGTTTTCATCAAGAATATCCGTAACTTCTTTAGTTTCAAAAGGATCGATCAGGTAGTAATCTATACCAAGTTTACGGCAGGTTTTATAATTACCGGTCTTATCGTTGGAACTGACCAGTACAATTGGATAATTGTCTATCAGATTGCCTTTTTTCATTCCCTGGGCCAGTGCAAATCCATCCAGTTGATTTTTATCCACAAGCACAATCATCTGGTACTCCTCCGATTTAACCTGCAGGTGGTGTACCACACTATCTACCGTGCTATCCTGATAGATTTTGGTAACCACATTCAAACCGAACTTCTCCAGCACACGAACCATGGAATTACGCTCCGGATCAGATTCTTTCGTCAAAATGAGCACGTTGATTTCGCTAAGCCTGGCAATTCCCCTGAAATCAAATGCCTTGGGAATTCTCTCATTGGAGTAGGCTTCAATGGTAAAGCTGAACTTCGATCCCGGATACTCTTCATCAATTCTGATTGTCGAAGGACTCTCCACCCAGATTTCACCATGCATCAGTTCCACGAGTTGTTTGGCAATGGCTGTTCCCAGACCGGTTCCTCCAAATTTGCGCTGTACCGATCCCCTGGCCTGAGTATACGAGCCAAATATCTCCTTAAGCCGGTCTCTGGGTATTCCTATACCCGTGTCTTCAACTGTAAACAGAATATTTACATGATTCTTAAACGATTCCATCAGGGTGGCTCCAATAACGATCTTTCCCTTCTCCGTAAATTTTACCGAATTGCTTACCAGATTGGAAAGGACCTGCCGCAATCTGAAAGGATCGCCGATCAATTTATTGGGTACATCGTGACGAATATCGATGTGAAGTTTTAATCCTTTCTCCTCTGCAAGCGGCTTAAACAGCTCGCCCACCAATTCCATCTCCTCAGCCAGGTTAAATGGAATCTCTTCCAACATCATACGTCCTGCCTCAATCTTTGAAAAATCAAGAATGTCATTTATGATGGTCATTAAGAGCTCTGCAGACCTTTTAATAACCTGTATCTTACCCTGAAGCTCCTTGCCTGTTTTTTGCTCCAGCAAACTGTTAACCATTCCCAGGATCCCGTTCATAGGGGTGCGAATCTCATGACTCATGGCTGCCAGGAAATCTGATTTAGCCTTATTGGCAGCGACCTCTCCTCTCCTTGATCTTTCCAGCGGACTTACATCGATCAGCGCAATCAGTTTTAACTCTTCCCCTCCAATATTAGCCGCCTTTTGTGTTCTGTAAATGACTGTTTCCATCCCGTCTTTTTCATAATAGAGATAATGCGAGTCATCCATAAAAGGGCTGGGGCCATCACTAAGAAGGTACCTGTTCGATACCAGGAATTGCTTTGAAAAATCCTTTCCAACCAGATCCGAGGCCTTTCCCAAAAACAACATTCTCTGGGCAGCACTATTGATACTTCGAATAATATTCTTCTCATCAATAACCAGGATCCCCATGGGAAAATGTTCAACCATCTGCCTCAACACAATCTCTGAAAGCTTAAGCCTTTTCTCCTGTCGCTTTTGCTTACCCAGCATAAGAAGCAGATAGACCACCAATGCGGTAGCCAGCAACTGGGAAATAATGCTGACCAGCAGATTGCTGGAAATATAATACTTGAAAAACTGTCCCCGTCCTGATGTGAACATAATTCCCAACTTCTGGCCATAGATACTAACCGGATAATAGGCGGTATAGACTTTTTCCCTGGCATCATCACCAGCACTCAAGGTATGCTCTAGCATTCCGCTGACTTCAGCATTCACACTATCAGTAAGCATTTGAAGATTCTCAATATGGACAGAATCGGCACCAAAATTATTAATCACAATCTGTCCATCAGCTCCCAGAACCCATTGCCAGCTCATAGTAGAAGTCTGGGGGTAAAGCCTGAAAATGGTTTCGGTAAACTGTTGCAAATCCAGTTTAATAACCACATTTCCAATAACAGCATCCTGACCAAAAAAGGGATAATGATACTCCAGAACGGAACCATCCTGTTCTACCAAATCCAATGGGGAGAGCGACTTTTGCCTGCGCATTGCAAAGCTATCTACCACAAATATGTCCTTTTTTCCAAAGTTATCCTCTGACTCCAGAAAGAGCGCATAGAAATTTTTATTATTATCATAGATCGATATCCTTGTGATCAGATCCCGGTATTTGGTATAAAACAGACGAAGGCTCCGGGAAGCTTCCTGAAACTTGGCCGGATCGTTGAATATTTCAGAAGTATACATATTCAGCTCCTTACTGATATCGCTGGAGAACTGTAGCAATGTTGTCTCCATATGTTCCCCACAACGCTGTGACTGTGAAAAAAGCGTTTGATTCAGATGTTCCTTGTATCGTTGATTAACACGCAGAATGGTGATCCCGTTCAGGACCATAACCACAAAGAGAAATACTCCCGCTATAATATTGTTTCTGACCATCAAGCACTTGGATTGTAATCTATAAACTTAAAAACTATTTTCTCTCGGATTTAAAAACCAGTTTGATAGTTACCAACAACCTGGACTGGACTTATCTGTATTTATCATCCTCTTCTTCCATCATCATCAGATAGTTGATATACCTGAATTCACTGATGCTTCCATTCTCCACACCGGCTTTCACACCACAGTCTGGTTCATGCATGTGAATGCAGTTGTGGTACTTGCAGTTTTTGCTGGCTCTGAAAATTTCAGGAAAAAAATGAAATAGCTCTTCCCGTTCAATATCGATAGTGCCAAATCCTCTGATTCCGGGTGTGTCGATGATCCTGATCCCGGAGGAGAGCTCGAACATCTCTGAAAAAGTTGTGGTGTGCTTCCCCGTCTTGTGGTAATCGGAAACCTCTCCAATCTTCAATCGAATAGCCGGATCCAGCACATTGATCAGGGTTGATTTTCCCACTCCTGAATTACCTGAAATCACATTGACTTTTCCAATCATTTCATCTTGGACTTCTTTCACTCCTTCCCTGGTCTGAAGTGACATCTGCATGCAACGATAGCCAATATCGGTGTAAACAGACTTCAGGTGATTCATCTCTTCCTGTTCGGATAAGCCATAAAGATCCGTCTTGTTGAATAGTATAATTACCGGAATTCTGTATGCCTCGGCCGATACCAGGAAGCGGTCGATAAAAGGGGTCAGTGTCCTGGGTAAAGTCATGCTGATCATCAGCCAGGCTACGTCCACATTGGTCGCCAGTAGCTGGTACTCCTTGGAAAGATTGGATGACTTCCGGATGATATAATTGCTGCGCTCTTTGATGGATGTAATGATCCCACCAGTTTCATCCTCCAACCATTCAAATCCAACATGGTCACCAACTGCTACAGGATTGGTCGCCCGGATGCCTTTAATCCTGAATTTACCCTTTATGCTGCAGGGAATAATCCTTTCATCCTCGATTTTAACCAGATACTGACTCCCAGTTGATTTGACGACGGTTCCTTTGCCCTTTTTCATGGTCTATCAAAAGTAATGAAACTATCTCCATCATATTCTTCTGTCGCTAAAATTAATTTCATTGAGTAGGCAGTAGTGCTCAAGGGAAAAAAGAAACCGTCTCAATTTTACTTTTGAGACGGCCTCCCCTAAAAATGAACCCCGATGGGGTGGAGCACGAAGCTCTTATATATTGGGAAAATCTTCTAAAACCATCCGAATTTAAAACTTAGAAATCCACCCAGGGCTGAAAGATCGCTGTTTGTATATCCATGCATACTCTCATCCACCATTGTAAAAATATTATAGGAAACTCCTGCGCCAATCCTGAAATAACGGGTCAGATTCGCCTCAAGTTCCACTGTAGGGGCCAGCACAAATATATTATCTCTTAAATATGGATAATAAGCATCGCTTTGAGTGATCCCAAACTCACCCCAGCCAATCATTGTTGAAAATGCGACATGTATCGGTTTATTACCGAAAAGGGAATACCCAAGCCAGAAACCTCCATGACCAAGGGTCAGTTGATCCCCAGGATTGTCGTTTATATAATCTGGAATGGCATTGCTTAAGCCCAGTCCATAACCTCCAACAAAGAAGTTATCCAACAAAACGGCACCACCACCTCCCATCATAAATCCAAATTCACCTGCAAGCGTGGTAAATTGCATAAAGGGTCCTCCCAATCCTGAAATACGAAGGTCCTGATTATCTAAAATGGTCCGGTATTCTTTTTCCTGCGAAAAAACTGTTGTGCCAACAGCCAGGATAAACAAGACGAGAATGGATTTCTTCATGATATTGGTATTGATTTTATCTCTAAAGACAACACCCCGGCCTACAGGTTGCATCATACCCGAATTAATCTTTCCGGGCAAGTGGCCTGGTAAGAGAAAACCGTTTGCCCTTCAGCTGATACCCAGATACATCCCCCTCATCATCCCTGGATGCCAAAAGGGAGATATCCGAGCCTGCAAGCTTATTGATACCCTTGATACCCGCATTGGCAACCTTCAACAAGGAAAAATCTTTTTCTTCTGTGTAATTTTCAATCATCTCCTGGAGGTCCATTTCAGAAATCTGAGCAATAGACAGGCTGCTCAAATGTATCGGTACCGGAGGAACAATTAATGGTTCAATCTGATCGGGAACCGCTTCCGCGGCCCTTGATGACCTGCTTAACTGGTTTGCAGCACTGGCTAAAACACGAGGCTGCAGATCATCCTGTGGCACCACATTTATTTCCGACTCAAGTTCAAGTGATCGATCATGATCCTTTTTTATGGAGAACAGAACAGGATCTTTTAACTTTTGCGCAGGCGGATCAGCAGTAGTTTGATCCATTTGATTCTCCACAGGTTCCACCAAAGCTATCTGCGCCTCCGATTGGGCGGGCACATCAAGGGTCTGCTGAGGCACTTCCTCCTGGGGTGCTTGTAAAGCGATTTCCTGCAGGGGCAGATCCGGACCTGTTCTGAACAGGACAAAGAGCATTGCAACAGCTGCAGCTGCAGAAATCACACCCAAAATAATTACCCTGGGGCCTGAACCGTTTCTTCTTCTTAGCTGGTCTTTTCCTTCGAATACCAGCGGCTCTGGTA
>JAUVIT010000233.1 GCA_030592605.1 Bacteroidota bacterium | reverse complement strand
GCCACATATCCCTTCGCACCCGGAGGAATAGGTTCACGGGTCCAGCTTGGAGCCGTGCAACCACATGACGCTGAGACATTCTGAATAATCAGGTCACTACTTCCGGTATTAACAAACTCAAACTTATGTGTGACTTTTCCATCCGCCTCCTTGAACTTCCCGAATTCGTGGCTTGTTTCATTAAAGGATATTTTAGCTTGTACCGTCTGAGACATCAGAGGTACTATGATACCGGCCAAACAGAATAACAACATTATCCGTTTCATAATCCGACTTTTTTTGATTGAATAATTAGAATAGATTCACTTACGTCTGTAAAATTAACACAAATAAACCAAAATTAGTTGCACAATTTTTGAGGTAAGCTTAAGAATACAAGAATCGGGCCGTTTAAATAAATCCCCATATGACGAATAATGCTTACTTTTAAATCGCCAAGACAGGAAATGAAAAGCATTGTTAGAATAGGGCTCCTGTTATTCCTGATGCTCAGTTCAGCTGGTTTGTCTGCTCAGTTTTATAATGGGATGCAGATGAATTTCGGAAAGAACAGGGTACAGTATAACAACCGGTACTGGAAGTATTACCGGTTTGAAAGATTTGATGTCTACTCTTATGAAAACGGGACTGATCTTTCATTGTATGTAGCCGACTTCGTGGAAAAGGAGCTCGCACTGATTGAGCGCTTCTTTGATTACGATATTGAGCGGCGGATGATCTTCCTCACCTATAACAAACATTCAGACTTCAGACAGAGTAATATTGGTCTGGTCTCGGAGGCTGAAGAATACAATATTGGCGGGACTACCAAAATTATCCAAAACAAAGTTTTCCTCTATTTTGATGGGGATCATATGAATTTCGAGCGCCAGATCCGGGCTGCCATTGCAGAGGTTCTGGTAAGCGAGATGATGTATGGTACGGGGCTCAAAGCTAACATGACCAGCAGCACCATGATCAACCTTCCTGAATGGTACCTGGAAGGGCTGATTTCATTTGTCTCCAATCCCTGGGATTACGAAATGGAGAATCGGGTAAAAGATGGAATCGTTTCAGGTAAATACAGCAAATTTGTGAATTTGCAGGATGATGATGCCCGCTATGCGGGCCACTCTTTCTGGAAATATGTAGCTGATCTTTATGGAGTATCCATCATCCCTCAGATACTCTATATTACCAAAATAAATAAGAATGCTGAAAGCGGTTTCCACTATGTCCTGGGCAGCAAACTGAAAGAGCTCTCCATTGACTGGGCAGCCTATTATCTGGGAATGTATGCGTCAACAGAAGAGAATGCCGGACTTCCTGATCAGGGAAAAATTCTTGAAAAGCCCAATAAAAGAAGGGTCTACCAGAATATTAAGATCAGTCCCGATGGCCGGATGGTGGCCTACGTAACCAACCAGAAGGGTCAATATAAAATCTGGATACACGATGAAGCCACCGACAAGCATCTTAGAATCTATAAAAGGGGTGAGAGACTGGACCAGATTCATGACTATTCTTTCCCTGAATTAGCATGGCATCCCTCTTCACAAATCCTTGGTTTTGTAACAGAGGAGAAGGGAGAACTGAAGTTCCATATTTATAACCTGGAAACCCGGAAGATAACCACCAGGAATCTACTCTATTTCGAAAAAGTTCTGGATTTAAGCTTCTCACCGGATGCCAGGAAGCTGGTATTCTCAGCAGTGGTAGACGGCCAGACTGATATTTGGGTCTTTGATATTGCAGCATCGACCAACGATCGGATCACCAATGACCTGGCCGACGACTTCAATCCGAAGTTTATCAACAATATGAATAACATCTCCTTTGTCTCAAATCGCAGGAGAGACACCCTTTTCATGGAAAATGACCCTGAAAACAATACTACCACTGCATTTGCAGTCTATGTATACGATTATGCAGGCAGAAATCCGGTACTTCAGAAAATTTCTGAAGGCGATTATATAAATCACACCCAGCCCCTATCGCCAAGGCGCAATGAGTTCTTTTATCTTAGCGATAAGAACGGCATAGTAAATCGTTATTACGCCAAATACGACAGCACCATCAGCCTTGTAGATACCACCATTCATTACAGGTATTTTGCCAATAGTTTTCCGCTATCCAACTACAAGCGCAATATCCTTTCCCACGACATCAATACAGAAACCAAAGAGATTGCTGAAATTGTCTATAACGAGCGAAAATATCATATGTACAAGTATCCCATGGAGTTCGAAAAGAAATTCGGGGATAAGCTGGAATCTACAGTGTACAAGGACAGGCATGTGAGCAGGTTAACTGCTGAAGACTCCATCCATCACGTGGAAAAGAAGGTAATCTCCATGAAGGATATTGCTGATAACCAGCTGGTTCACCAGGGCGATACCATTGAATTGCAGGAATTTACAATTGATATCAATAAGTACATCTTCGAGCGTGAAAAACTCAATTACTACAACAACCAGCTGAGAGACATAAATCTGAACCTGGTGCTTGACTCCACGGAGAACAAGCGGATGATGTATATTGATTATTCCACCTCCTTTTATCCCAATAAGCTGGTCAACCAGATCGACTTCAGCTTCTTGAATGCTTCTTACCAGGCCTTCACCGGGGAGCATACTACTATAATCCCGGATTGAATCTTCTATTCAAGGTGGGGGCCAATGACCTTTTCGAAGATTATAGGCTGGTTGGAGGGGTCCGTTTTGCAACGGATTTCGACAGCAATGAATATCTCCTGAGCTTTGAGAACCTTAAGCATCAGCTGGACAAGCAGCTGCTTTTTCACCGTCAGGTATTCAAGAATTACATTGATAATTCTTATTCCATCGTCAAAACCTATACCCATGAGCTGCTGGCTTCGGTGAAATATCCCTTGAGCCAGACTCTTGCCTTAAAAGGTACCGCCTCATTCAGACATGATAACTCCGTATACCTCTCCACAAACAGTGAAAATCTTAACAAACCAAACCTCTTGAAAGTATGGGGTGGCCTGAAAGCTGAGGTAATCTATGATAACACCCGAAAGTTGGGGACCAATCTGTACAGTGGTACACGATGGAAAGTATTTGGCGAAGCATACCGTCAGATCAATGAAGCCAAATCTGATCTCTTTGTGGTCGGTGGTGATTTCAGGTACTATCTTAGAATCCACCGGACACTGATCTGGGCCAACAGGATAGCAGGAAGCGGATCTTTTGGCAGAAGCCCCCTGATCTATTATTTGGGGAGTGTGGACAACTGGATCAACCTTAATCAATCGGAGAACCCTACATTTAATGAGTCTGTTGACATCGATTATTCTCAGAATTATGCCTATCAGGCCCTTTCAACCAACTTAAGGGGTTTCTCACAGAACATCAGGAACGGAAGCAATTTCCTGGTCTTTAACACAGAGCTCAGGTGGCCCATTTTCCGTTACCTGGCCGGGCATCCGCTGGGCTCGGGCTTTCTCAATAATTTTCAGGTTGTTGGATTTGCGGATATTGGAACTGCATGGACCGGGCTACATCCCTTTAATGATGAAAATGCATGGAATACTGAGGTCATCGTGAATGGTCCCATGACCATTACCATCGATGCCAACAGAGATCCAATCGTTGCAGGATACGGGGTTGGGGCAAGGGCTCAGCTGCTGGGCTATTTTATTCGTCTTGATTGGGCCTGGGGCGTAGAGAATATGAAGGTGCAACCCAGGATGTTTTATCTTTCATTGAGTCTTGATTTCTAAGCCGATCGCTCATGAGTTTGGAACTGCAGATTGCCAATATCCTGACCGATACTCTGATGGAGGAGATAATCGCTATCAGACGCCAGCTTCATCAGTACCCTGAACTATCTTTTAAGGAATATAGAACTTCTGAAACTATCAGGGAACTTCTCGACACATGGGGAATCGAATATACCTTTCCACATGTGAAGACAGGGATCGTGGCCCGAATCAAAGGAGATCGAAGGGGCAAAAGAATAGCCCTTCGCTCAGATATAGACGCACTGCCGATTACCGAACAATCCGGACTTGCCTTCTCTTCCTTGAATAAAGGAGTAATGCATGCCTGCGGTCATGATATGCATATGGCCTCCCTGCTAGGCACCATCCGTCTCCTGGATCAATTGAAACATGAGATTCAGGGAGAGATTCTCTTCCTGTTCCAGCCGGGTGAAGAGCTTATTCCTGGCGGGGCAAAACTGATGCTGGAGGAGGAAGTTTTCAAGGGTCGCGAACCTCATTTGATTATTGCCCAGCACGTGCTCCCTGAAATGGAAGCCGGGCATGTGGGTTTCAAACCGGGGATCTACATGGCTGCCAATGATGAAATCTATATTACAGTAAAAGGCAAAGGTGGGCACGCTGCATTGCGTCAACATATTAAGGAT
>JAUVIT010000018.1 GCA_030592605.1 Bacteroidota bacterium | reverse complement strand
GCATTAGTGAATCAGATTCGTGCACGTGCCGCTAATCCTGCTGGTTTCGTCATGGAAGCTGACGGTGTTACTCCCGCAGCCAACTATGTGATTAACCAATATCCTGCGCCATTTGCAAACCAGGCTGCTGCTATGCATGCTATCAAGTTTGAAAGAAAGCTTGAGCTGGGTCAGGAAGGACACAGGTACTATGACTTGCAGCGCTGGGGCGAAGTGGTTTCAGACCTGTCCAGAATCATGGCTTATGAAGTAACCATGCCTTGGTCAAATCTCCTCTATGCAGGACAAAGTATCGGACCCGAGGATGTTAACTTCCCGGTACCGCAGCGTCAGATTGATGTTAGTAACAACATCCTGATTCAAAACAGGTAGATTACCTACTTAACATTAGATAAAAAAAGAGGTTGACCTTACAGGCAGCCTCTTTTTTTTTGTTTCTTTGGACTCCTCAGTATTTTAGATTATTAGAGATGAAGTATATTTTACTGGTAACCCTATTGCTGATAGTATTATCCTGTTCCGAAAAACCAAGGTTTGAGCTGCTCGATCCTGCAAAGACAGGGATCACCTTTAACAACATAGTGGTGGAGAGCGACTCGATGCATGTGCTCAATTTTGAATATATCTACAATGGCGCAGGTGTTGGAGTGGTGGACCTGAACAACGACGGATTACAGGATCTCATTTTTACTGCCAACCAGGTATCCCCCCGGATTTATCTCAATGAGGGAAAATTCAGGTTTAGGGATATCACCTCCAGTTTCCGGGACATCGATAACGGGCAGTGGTATAGCGGCATTACCTATACTGACATCAACCAGGACGGATGGAAGGACATCTATCTCACCTGCACTGCCCATGAAGAAGCCGAACGGAGAAAGAACCGCTTCTTTATTAACCAGGGGATCCAGGCTAACGGAGAGTTGTTGTTCATCGACCAGGCTGAGGAGTATGGCCTGGCTGATGATAGTTATTCGGTACACTCCTCATTTCTGGATTATGACAACGACGGGGATCTGGACCTTTATCTGCTGAACAATTTTGTGACAGAACGGCTCTCGGCAAGCTACCGGGCCAAAATCACCGATGGAAGTGCCATTAATAACGACGACTTTTACAGGAACAACGGCGACGGTACTTTCACCAATGTGACCCTGGAAGCCGGGATCGTGTTTGAAGGCTTCGGACTGGGAATAGCTGTGGCAGATGTGAATAAAGACGGCTACCCCGACCTCTATATCTCAAACGATTATATATCCAACGACCTGCTTTACATCAACCAGCAGGATGGAACTTTCAAAAATGAGATCGCCCGCCTGATGTCCTACCAGACCAAATCTTCTATGGGCAACGATATCGCCGACATCAACAACGATGGCTTTCCCGATATGTTTACCCTCGATATGATGCCCGAGTATTACCACAAGAAAAAAGCCACGATTAATGGATTCGGATATATCTACTACATCAACGACGCCAGGTACGGGTATGAGCATCAGTACCTGCGTAATATGATGCATATGCACAATGGCCTGATCAATGGAGATATGGTTCCTTACAGCGAAACCGGACAGATAATGGGGATATTCCATTCGGAATGGAGCTGGTCACCGCTTTTTGCCGATTATGATAACGACGGGGACAAAGACCTGATCATTGCCAACGGTTACCCCAGGGATATGACCGATAAGGACTGGACCAGGTACAAAGCTGAAGTATTCGGGCATGTAGCCGACCACCGCCATGTGATCGATAAGTGCCCTCCCTCGAAAATGAACAACTATGCCTTTGAGAATGTGGGTGAATACCAGTTTGTGAATAATAAGCCCCGCTGGTTCGATCCGGTGGAATCCTACTCCTATGGCGCTGCATTTGCAGATCTGGACAACGATGGTGACCTGGATTACATCACCAACAACCTCAATGATGTGGCCTTTGTCTATAAAAACACCACCTTAGAAAGGGAAAAGGGATCGGGCAACTACCTTCGCATCCACCTGAACGGAAAAAAAGAAAATCCCTCTGCATTTGGGGCCAAGGTAGAACTATGGAGTGATGGATCATACCAGTTCCAGGAACATTTTCTCTCACGTGGTTATATCTCCTCTGTTGATCCGGTAGTTCACTTCGGTCTCGGAACAAAAAAAACAATTGATTCTATAAAAATTACCTGGCCCACTACCGGGCAGATTTCTATGCTTAGTTCCCTGGAAGCCAACCAGGTGATCGAAGTGTACGAAGACAAGGCACTAAGGGTGGAAGCAGCTGTTGAATCCAGGGACTACCTTTTCTCAAAGCATAAGGGAGTTCTTGACTACCTCCACCAGCAGGAGGATTATATCGACTACTTCTATTCCCAGAATATCCTTCCCCATAAATTCTCCCAGATTGGTCCCCGAATGGAGCAGGGCGACCTGAACGGGGATGGACTGGAAGATATCCTTGTTGGAGCTACCAACCTGCAACCGACCAGGGTGTTCCTCAGGGATGGAGAAGGGTTTAAGGAAGCGTTGCTGCCAGGTCTCACCGAAAAGAAAGCTTTTTCGGAATCTGGTTTTGCAATCATCGATGTAGATCTGGATGGGGACAATGACGTGATAGCTCTGGCAGGTGGTTACGAAAACCCTACGGAAGAAGAATACCAGCACTATCTCTACCTCAATGAACAGGGAACATTCAATAGAATCCCCCTACCGGTGGATCCCTTCCCTGCCTCAGTGGTTAGGCCTTTCGACATGGACCATGACGGCGATCTCGACCTATTTATTGGATGCAGGGTAGCCCTGTATAGTTTTCCGTTTTCCGAGGACTCATGGATAGTTAAGAACGACCATGGAAGTTTTTCCAGGGAGAATGCAGTCAGGTTGGAGCTTGGTATGGTCACCGACGCCACCTGGAGCGACTACAACGGCGACGGATGGGAAGACCTGGTAGTTGCCAGAGAATGGAACTCTCTTAAAGTATTGAAGAATCTGGAAGGCGTTAAACTTGATATCCAGGAAATTCCGGAAATAGAAGCAATGCACGGGATCTGGTACTCCATCACCCCGGGGGATTTCGACCAGGACGGCGATGAAGACTATCTGGCAGGGAATCTGGGGAACAACCACCGCTTTACGGTTAGCGATGAGTATCCGCTCAGGATTTATGCCCTGGACCTTGATCGGAATGGCAGCATCGATCCCATATCCACCGGTTTCTGGGGGGACCAGTACGATGTGATGAAAGAATATCCAATTAACTACTTCGACGAATTGGTGGGTCAGTCCTCCTATTTTGCAGGCAGATTCAAAACCTATACATCCTTCGGTCATACTACCTTCGAAGAGATGCTTAGCGACGATATGAAGGAACGGATGGATCACATCTTCCATGTCAACTCAAGCTCCAGCCAGGTGCTATGGAACGAGGGCGGGACTTTCCGTTGGGAAGAGCTTCCCCTTGTGGTCCAGCTTTCTCCTGTAAGTAAAACCCTTGTAAGGGATTTCAACAAGGATGGATTCCCCGACATCTTATTGGCAGGTAACGACCATAGCTACGACATCAGTACCGGGTACTACGATGCCAACAAGGGACTGTTGCTGATGAGCAAGGATGGGGTAGCTTTTGAGCAGGTACTTTCCCCGGCCGAAAGTGGACTGGTGCTCTCAGGAATGGTGGAATCTCTATTGTACTTTGAGGGTGAGGAGCTAATTATCGTGGCCGGGATGAACCGCGACAGTGTTCTTACTTACAAGGTGAACAGGTAAATCCGGTGCTTAAGGATTTTGCACACAGCGCACAGAAAAGCCGTTGGCTTTCACAGCTACTTCCCTGTACAAATCTGAACCATCGTATTTGAGATTCCTGTAGATTACCGTATTTAAGGAACCATACCAGCTCTTTTCGCTGGAGCTCCACCAGAATCCATCGATCCGCATCAGATTAAAGGTGCCATTGTAGCTGCGATAGCCACCGGGAAGAGCGCTGAACCCACTTTCGTTGCTTGCTTCAGTATTGGGAGTTTTCCAGTGTCCCAATCCGGATTCTTTCATGGCACCACCTGCAAGTCCTGCACCTCCCAGGACTGTTTCAAGGGCAATCCACTCCTCATCTGAAGGTACGTGCCATCCGTCCGGACAGAGCTTTTCTGTCTCGATTGCATAACAGTTATAGAGGGCTCCAAAATCCTCAACGTTCAAAGAATCATTATTATACCAGCAATAGGCTGGAAGCTCCAGGTTTGCCCATTCATCATAGTTCTCCACTAAAGGTATGGGAGTGCCATCCGAATAGCTGGTTGTTTTCAGATCCTCTGCCATCCAAAGCTGTTCACCAATCTGGACAGCGTTGTAGGAATTGCCCTCAATATCCCTGATTTGCTCCTGCTTCTCCTCTTTTTCCACGTCAGAACTACATCCGGTCAAAACAGTAACCATCACTAAAAGCTTAATATTGTTTGTCCATTGGGAAAACATAGTCTTGTTGTTAAGGTTCATAGCTTACTGCTCAGATACCAAGCTGCCATCGTTGGTCCATAAGGTAATCCTGCTCATTCGATCAAAGGGAGGATAAGGATACATTCCCCCGGTCACAAAATCCATCAGACCATCATTATTGAAATCGCCAGGTTCCATCACAATCAGGTGGGTGGGATCATTGGTAATATCGCGCTTTATATACTGCATATCACCCACATTTTCCAGCCATATAAAACTTTGCGCATCAAGGTCCTCCCACATATTGAATGCACTGACTGCGAACAGATCCAGGTCTCCGTCCATGTCAACATCCCCCGGCCTGAGACTATAAGCACCAATCAAATCACAAAGTCGATGATACTCAAATTCAAGATTTCCCTTGTTCTCAAACCATTGCAATCCATGCCAGGGCATCCCCTGGGGTGGAATATAATCAAAAGCATCGCCATTGGCATAAAGAATATCCAGTTTGCCATCCTGGTTCAAATCAAAGAGCGAAATACCACTTGAGCCAAAATCTTCATTATCCGAGCCCCATAATAACTTCATCCGGAAATTTCCTGTTCCATCATTGACATAACAGTAGATCTCCTCCCACTCCTGACTCACCAGGGAAATAATATCCAGATCACCATCCTCATCAATATCCACAATTTCCACATTGATGGGCCCGGACAGGTTTTGAAGCATATGGGTCTTAAACTCGCCGTTCCCCAGATTTTCCATCCAGCGTGTTTCCCCATCATCATATCCAAACTGAGCTGCCGCCAGGTCCATATCACCATCCCCGTCCAGGTCACCCGCCCTAACATCAGAAACACGGGCAATTCGTTCGATAATTATATGCTTCTTGAACTTAAAGTTCCCATCATTTTCAAGATAAACAATGGAACCAATCTTGTCATTGGAGGGGTAAAGCAGGCCAAGAACGGCCACCAGCAGATCTTTGTCCCCGTCTCCATCGAAATCCTTAGCCTGCACATGGGCCGGGCCAATTAATTCGGTGGCCAGAACAGTTTCTGTGTAAGTATTTGCAGGATACTGCCTGATCCAGGAGACAAAATTATCAAGGGCATCGCATACAATTACATCCAGCAGTCCATCTTCATCCAGGTCCTCCACAAGCACATGAGATATCATTGGTTTTGCATCATAGTCCATACCAATGTGCTGGCGGATCAGAAAATCCTTTTTCTCCCCCTCCAGGATGTCAGTTGCCAGCAAATCCCCTGATTCTGAACCATCACTTTTAATCATCTTTCTTTGAACCACCTCTTTCATACTTATGCCACTTTTCCCGGATTGATATTTCAAAATAGCATAGGGGACACCAAGCAGTATAAGCAGTACCAGAAGCAGGGTAAGAATATTTCTGATTCGAGATTTGACCTTCTTCTTTTGCCCGGTAGATTTCATCATTATTCAGGTGTATTAGGTCGGTAAAAATAACTATTTTTAGGCTCTGCCTAGCGCGTAATCTCTACTATTTATGAGTAAAACCCGTATGAGGATTCAAAATTTGATCATTGTTTTTGTTTTGGGTCTTATTCCTGCTCTTATTTGTCAGTTTTTCACCCGGGAACCCGTTGACAGATATATCCATATCAGAAACTTTCGATATGGGAAAGATCCTGCAGTGATCCGCTGTAACAGGGGGGATACACTTCATCTTACCTTTTCTTCGGACGATACGGGACACTCCTTCTTCCTGGAAGAGTTTGATATCGATGTAAAGGTTAGTCCCGCCGTTGAAGAGGTGACCGTATTTAAGACCTCCGATCCTTCAGCCACACCCTTTATTACAAAGGAGTTAACTATTGTTGCAGAGCATCCGGGAGTTTTAAATTATGTGATTTCCAAAAGCCAGTACCGTTGCCATGTATGGTGTGGCCCCATGCACGCCTTTGAACAAGGTAAACTGCTTATCCTGCCCAATACCCTCTTATGCTTTAGCCTGGGCAGTTTTCTTGGTGTGATCCTGATCTGGGTCCTGGGTCTGTTTGGCAGGAGAAGCCAAACAGCTGTCCAAAGGAACGATGAAGCAGAGATGAAAGATCTGTTTAAAAGCAAAGGCATATTAAAAAAATTGCTGGTCTCCCGCTGGCCACAGTTTATTCTGACATTGATCGCTCTGACCCTCATTTATATTGTGATCATGACCTCCCTTTTCGGCACCAAGATGTCGGGCCGAAACCTGGGAGTTCTCCTGATGTGGGCCGTATGGTTATTTCTGATCATTGCAATCATGACCCCATTTGCCGGGCGAATATGGTGTACTATCTGTCCCCTGCCCATGTTTGGGGACCTGATTCAGCGGGGCTCATTCTTTAACCCGAGAAAGGGACGAACCAGGGGCTATAACAATAAGTTCTTTGGCCTCTCACTAAAATGGCCCCAAAGGCTGAGCAACAACTGGCTCAGGCTAATCGTATTTCTAATCCTGGCCACATTCTCCACCACCATGGTGGCCTCTCCCAGGATTTCAGGTCTTGCAATTCTGGCTCTTCTGCTCTTGCCAACCCTGATGGCTCCCATATTTGAATTAAGGGCTTTTTGCCGCTATGTGTGCCCGGTGCATGCTTTTATTGGTCCCTTCTCGGGTATGAGTAAGCTGGCACTTAGAAATCGTTCCCAGGAGGTTTGCGACAAGTGCAAGGCCCATTATTGTCAAAATGGAAACGCCAAAGGCTGGGCCTGTCCCTATGGGCTTAATGTAGCTGAGCTGAAAGAGAATGCGAATTGTGGCCTTTGCCTGGAGTGTGTACGTTCATGTACCTATGACAATGTAACCCTATACAAAAGGCCCTTTGCATCTGAAAGAAGCATGAGCCATATGAGCGATGCCTGGCTCTCCATCGCCATATTTACCATTGCAATTATTTACAGCATCTTATACCTGGGGCACTGGCCGGTAGTTCGGGATTACGTCAATATCCTGGATAAAAAGAACTGGGATCTCTTTGGGATTTATACCGGAGTTGTCTGGACCACATCCCTCCTTATAATGCCCGGCTTACTATACGGGCTAGCCTATGCAGGAGGCAGGCTCTCAAAACAAAAGCTAAGTGCAAGGAAAATATTTCTTAACTATACTGCTTCACTGTTACCAATCGGACTTATGCTGTGGATGGCCTTCGTTATCCCCATGCTTTTCACCAATATTACCTTTGTACTGCAATCCTTATCAGATCCCTTTGGATGGGGATGGGACTTCTTTGGAACAGCCAATACGCCATGGCACCAGCTTATACCCCGCTATATCCCATGGATACAGGCAATACTTATTCTAGCAGGACTGCACCTGAGCCTCAGGAACATTACCCGGAGCTGGCAAGAGCTCGATATTAAGCCGGGAAAGCAATTCCTAATCACCCTTCCTTATGCCCTGTTTATTGGATTTATTGCGCTTGGCTTGCTATTCTTTTTCACCAATTAAGGCCCTGGTAAACGCTTCTGTATCCACCATACGGGTATTGTACTCCTTCAGGTAGTTCTGATGCGCCGGATCTGAAGGATAGCTTTCCTCCGGACCATAAGGATAGCGGGTCATGCCATGGAATGGCAGGGGTCCCACTGTTTGCCCGTGTACAGTATTCAGGTCGCCGTCCTTCACCCAGCCTACGCTGTGTACCAGGAAATCCCTTTTCCAGCCTTCAGGAAGTTCAGGCAAAGATGCAGCATCAAATTCAATGGTGGTTTCATCTCCGGCATTTTTAATCACATACATATCATCGGGCTCCAGTAAAAGAGGAAGAACATCACCAAAGCGTGTATAGTTGCCTGTCAAATCACGCCAGATGGGCTCGCTGCTCACCGTGCTGTAATCGAACCAGTGCGGACCATAGCGCCCACCCTTCCGGTAGGGCCTGGAAAAACCACGGTAGTGCAAATCTGCAGCTGTTGGCTCAAGTGCGATTGCCCGTACTGGCACATCCGGTTCTCCCCGGGAAAAGAAGATCTGATCCCAGTGCACTTGCATATTGGTCCGGATGCGAATACGGGAATCTGTACTGGAAACTTTCCCGGTAAGTTCCGCCACAAGCATTTTGTCCTTACCCATGGGGAAGCCCAGATTATCCACA
Source organism: Bacteroidota bacterium (assembly GCA_030592605.1). Lineage (GTDB taxonomy): Bacteria > Bacteroidota > Bacteroidia > Bacteroidales. Next base: position 2,995 of record JAUVIT010000018.1, on the reverse strand, counting down.
ATCACTTCCCATTCTCCCTCATCGTTAAGTGCTTCAATAAGAGGTGCTATCATGCGTATTTCATCAGACTGCGAGATGGAGGCATTGATACTGGCGTCGGTGGGGAAGATCCATCCGTAGAGGTAGAGGAATAACTTTTCCATGGAATCTGTTTTACCCAGGTCAATGGTAATTTCAGACATCTCTGTAACTCCCTGGTATTTATCCTGTTTCAAAAAGGGTGTATACTGGTTGTCCCTTTCCGCAACCTTAGGAAGCAGGTCGCTTCCATACTGATCGCTCACTGCCACAGGCAGGTATTTCTCTTTTACCTGGAAGAGCTTGTACCCCGACAGGGAAGGTGGCCCCATGCGCTCATCCACATAGATTTCCACATCCTCCGGGTGATCCAGAACCACAAGCCCAATCTTATCCATATAGAGGGTTTCCCAAAGCTCATCTGTAATCCTCAGGGTATAGGTATCGTCCTTCATTTTAAGCTGCTCGCCAGGAATCTTAATATAATCTACCGAAGCATCCGAAGGCGCAAAGGTGCTTGATTCGCCCATGATGCCCAGGGGCATGCCCAGGGCACTTTTCCACATGATATCCTTTACAAACGCATATTCCTCACCATTCCAGGTATAGAGGAAGGGACAGGATCCTTTCAGTTGTTGTTCCTCAATCAGGTCCTGGTTCGTGGCCGGGAAGAACATATTCTGAGGGACGCCATTGGTCCACAGGATCCGGATTACTTCTGCCCTTTCCCTCAATCCAAGGCCAAAATGAATATCCGGTCCCGTAACCACTTTGGATTGGTAGAGACTCCCAGATCGAACTTCTACCTTGGCGCCAATTCCATAATAGTTATTCTTAGCACTCCCGGCACGTAAGCCCACCAGTTTCATCTTGATAAAATGGTTGTTACTCCCGCCATCGTTACGGAAAATTCGAATACTTCCATCACTTCCGGTAATACCCAGATCCAAATCCCCATCACTATTGTAATCAAAAGTGGTAATGCTTCTTCCGCTTTGTAAATCGTCCGGTAAAATGTCCGGAGCCAGCCACAGTTTTCCATTTCCATCGCTGTGGTACAGTATAATTCCCTTCCCATCAGCCTGGGTAGATTCACCCACCACCAACAGATCCAGGTAACCATCGTTATCAAAATCAAATAGTTCTGCATCGCTAACACGCACATGACGCAAGCTTTCTGTTAATTCCTCCGAATCAAGATCCTCTGTGAAGGTTCCATCACCGCGATTCAGATACATCCCTGAAGCTCCCGCTTCTGAAGAGGCCAGAAAGAGATCCAGAAAGCCGTCGTTGTTATAATCTCCCACGCTTACCGCAGAAGCTCCGGGGATATTGGGAATGCCAGCTTCCTGCGAAATATCCCGAAAGATTCCCTGCCTCTGGTTGGAATAAAGCGGCATGGTACCATCGCTGTTGATGACAAGCAGGTCGATGTCCCCGTCTTCATCAAAATCTCCAAAGGCAGCATCAACGGTCTCCACCTCTGCGCCGGCCAGACCAGACTTTTCCCCCTGCTCCAGGAAGGCTCCATCCAGGTTGTTTCGGTATAGCAAGTTGGTCGCTCTTCTGCTCACAAAAATATCCAGATCTCCATCGTGATCATAATCAAAAAAGAGTGACCCGGTCCCAGGCCCCATATCTCCTACCCCGGCCTGAGTGCTTACATTCGTAAACTTCTCTTCTCCGGTACTCCTGTAAAGAAGGTTGGATCCTTCCTTCACCACATATAGATCGAGGAATCCATCATTGTCATAATCGGCAAAGCGAACGGAAGATTCAGCTCCCTGGTGATCTATCCCGGACTCCACAGAGACATCCTGGAAAGCTCCCCATTCGTTTTTTAACAGATAGTGCCGGTACGATCCTGTAGCCGGATCGATCCGCCCGGCATAAAGATCCACATCTCCATCCCCGTTGTAGTCACAGGCTGCAAGGTGTGTTGTGCCCCGCATTTCGCTCCCTTCCGGGCTACTCCCTTCCAGCAAAAAATCCAGACCTGCCGTGGCCGTGATATCCGTAAATTTGATGGCCGCCAGCATGTCCTCCCAGTCTGATGCCTGGAAACCCATCTGAGTCTGATCAAAAGTAATGACCGGAGAACCCACCAGCGCGCCTCCAGGTCCTTTCAGATCCATCATCCCTGCCTGATAGGGCGTGGTGACCTTCATATAATTATGAAAAATCATAAAGGAGACTGAGGCCTTTTCTAAATCGGGCTTTCTCAGTGCCTCTAAGGATTGGTCGTAATATTCAATGGCCTCCCTGGGAAACTCAGGAAAAACCTGCTGGACCTCCTCCAACTGAGCCAGAGCCTCATCAGATGCGCCCTCCTGGATCAGTATCTCCAGCAGATTCAGTCGTGGTACAATGTTCCCTGGTACTTTCTCAGCCAGCTCCCTGGTATAAGCAAGACGCTTGTCCAGCGCTTCCTCTGATGGTATTGAAGCGTATAGTTCGGTGAGGTTAAACAGGGATTTTACATGTCCGGGGGAAAACTCCATAATTTTCTCAAGTTCCTCCACTGCTTTGTCCGATTGCCCATTCATTTCATATACTTTAGCCAGGATCAACCTTACATCAGGGTCTTCGGGCTGCATTTCAATTGCTTTGCGAAGCCACTCTTCTGCTTTATCGAAAGATCCCATTCTGAGGTAAACAATTCCCAGGTTGGCATAAGCCATCACCTCATCGGAATCCAGATCAATTATTTTCTGAAACTCAGCTTCTGCTTCCTCCAATTTGTTCTCTTCCAGGTAAGCCAGACCCAGTGTTTTTGCTGAGATCATTTCTTCGGCCCTTTCTGCATCAGTTCCTTTCTGCTGCTTACATGCTTGTCCAGCCAATAGCAACAGCCCTGTAAAAAGTATGATAATGCCTCTGTTTCTCATGATATTCCTCCAAATAAACGCGCGCCACAAGATACGAAAAACATGCTAGTTCAGTCCTATGAATTTCCTAACTTTGGTATATGAAAAAG
>JAUVIT010000358.1 GCA_030592605.1 Bacteroidota bacterium | reverse complement strand
CATATGAAGGGGGATCACTTTGCCTTGCTCTACCGACTCCCTGAATCGGGACATGTACAGTTCCTGGGCCTCTCGGCTCTGAACGTATACATTATCACCCGCCTTCAGGAGGAGAAAGTACCCCTGAATGAGACTAAGAATGAATTCGCCCGTGTAGCCGGAATTGAGAGTGGAAGGTACCTGGATGATGCCTTGTCGAAATATCTCGGGGATTTGCTTGAGCGAAAGATGATCCTCGGATTCAAAAAAGAATAATCAAGTAACATACTGGCAATGACCGCAGGAGACAATGGTTTTGAAATACCACTTTACTGCAGACTGATGTTAATCTGCCCTGTTGAACGTTCCGGGACGTTTCTTATTAAATGAGGTGGCTTTCTGGTAGGCTGCGGCCACAGCCAGGATGCTTCCCTCATCAAATAGGTTTCCAAGGAAAGAGATGCTGGTGGGGGAACCTGAATCCTTAAATCCATTGGGTACCACCACCACCGGGTGGCCGGTAAGATTGGTGGCCAGCAGCTGGTTTCCTCCCTGGAAGGAGGGAATCACTACCACATCGAAGTCCTTTAAGCGTTTGTTGTAGTCTTCAATGAGGTCATGCCTGATCCGGTTGGCCTGGATATACTCCACAGCGGTAATATACCTTGCAGTGCGGAAGAGGTTGGGCCAGGCATAGCGGTGCTGCCGCACCAGCAGGCTGTCACGGTCGGAACGGGTCAGTTCATCAAAGGCCGCTGCCGCTTCGGCCTCCAGGATGATGGACATGGCATAGTAGGGGAGCTCATCGTTGTCCAATTCAACCGGGATCAGTTCAGCTCCAAGCTTCTTCAGGGTTCGTAGTGTTTGCTTATCAAATTTTGATACTTCGTAGTCATCATCAAAAGCACTTTTAAAGTATCCGATTTTCAGAGTGGAAAGATCCACCTCCCCGGGATATGAGAAACCTGCATCAAAAAGAGTCTTATCTGCAAGATCTAATCCCCTGATTGCATCAAAGACAATCGCACAGTCGGTGGCACTCCTGCAGATAGTGCCCACCTTATCCATGCTCCAGCTAAGTGCCATGGCACCTGAGCGACTTACCCGGCCATAGGTGGGCCTCAGCCCGGTGGTCCCGCAACGTGTGGATGGTGAGACAATGGAGCCCCAGGTTTCCGTTCCAATGGCAAAGGGGAGCAGGCCGGCAGCTGTGGCAGAGGACGATCCTGCCGAAGAACCGCTTGAACCCTCCTCCAGGTTCCAGGGATTAAGGGTTGTGTCTGCAAACCAGACATCGCCCATGGCCAGGGCTCCCAGAGTGGTTTTTGCTACCAGGACGGCACCTGCCTCTTCCAGTTTCATAATGATCCCCGCAGTCTCATCCAGGACCTGATCTTTGTAGGCTTCTGCTCCCCAGGTGGTGGGATAGCCAGGAAATGAAAAGAGGTCCTTGGCTCCGTAAGGAATGCCATGCAGAATCCCCCGATCCTTTCCATCGGCCAGTTCCGCATCCATCTTTTTAGCCTGCTCAATGGCATACTCCTCGGTAAGATTTACCACACAATGCAGTTGAGGATCATAATTCTTAAGGCGGTTCAGGAAAAACTCGGTCAGTGCCAGGCAGGAGATTTCCCCGGAACGGATCAGAGAGGCCAGCTCAGGGATGGACATAAAGGCCAGGTCGGCCTCCCAGCTTGGTTTGGAGATTCCCTCCGGGATTTCCCACACAATCTTATCAGTGGGTTGCGGAAGTTGGAAACCATAGGGCAGAGGATTAAACTGGATGGCCGGAGGGGTGGAATTGGGCAGTCCATAGGCCCTGATCGCCTTGTAGGCATCCACCAGCTCGGCCATGCCTGAGTCGATCATCGTTTGTTCGATGGAGTCGAATTGCAGGTCCATGGGGTTCATGACATGATAGGTGGAGTCGATCTCCACCATGATCACGGGATCATCCCCGCTTTCCCTGTTGCTGTTTTGACAGGATGTGACATGTAGTAATACAAAAGAGGAGAGAAGGAACATTCGTATTCCTCTGTGAGTCAGGCGAAGGCTGGTCATGGCAACAGGTTTAGGCTTTTACAAGGGAAATATACAAAAAAAGCAATTCAATTTTTTGCGATTTCAAACAGATCATCTATATTTGCAGCCGCTAAAGGGAGCTTAGCTCAGCTGGTTCAGAGCACCTGCCTTACAAGCAGGGGGTCACTGGTTCGAATCCAGTAGTTCCCACCACAAAATCAACCCGATCGGATTTCCGGTCGGGTTTTTTGTTTTCACACTACTGCCCAAGCTTGCTTGAAGGCAGTGGAGTGAAATAAAAACCAGGCGCAGCCTGGGGTTGATTTTGGTGATATCTCCCCCCATCCCCGGATCACGACTGAGCTTGCGAAGGAGTAATCCAGTAGTTCCCACACAATAAGAGAGGGAGTTAGATCATTCAGATCTGACTCCTTTTTTTATTGGATTGAATTGGGGTTGAAAAACTAAATTATTTACCCTTTTCGTATTTCTCTTCGAACATCTTGTAATATATCCGTGATACCATACCAAAGATTGCAAACAGCATTGCAAACTGAAATGAATTACCCATTCTAATAAATCTGAGCTTGGCAATATCAAAAAGCTCAATAACTCCGAATATTGTGAAAACAATTGCAATCACGACACTGAGGTACCAATCCAGTCGTGATACATGAAAATACTTGTGCAGACCCTTTCTGATTGGTTTTTCACTGCTGTCCTGCGACACTACATTTGAACTCATTGCTTCATCTTCCTTTTTCAT